>NZ_JAVTWC010000032.1:19890-92477 GCF_032229445.1 Tahibacter sp. | reverse complement strand
TCGGTGAACGTGGCCGTGAGGCCGCTCGTGCTGCTGCTGAAGTTCGCCACCGGCGGAACGTTGGCCGGCGGCGTGCCCGAGCAGACCGGACGCGTGCCGCAGGCGATGCCGTGGGCATTGAACGCGTCCCAGATGCGGCAGGCATTCGGCGTGCCGTTGGCGAGGTTGCCGTCGTTGTCGTCGGCAGCCAGGTACACCGTGTACCAGTTGTTGGAACCACAGCCGTCGACCTGGGCATTGACGTTGCAGGTACCGCCCGAGGCAACGCGGTAGGCCGACTTGGATGAGGTCAGGCTGGCGTACCAGATCTTGTCCATCTGCGCCCAGCCGGCGCTCGAACCGTGCGCGGACACGAGGGCCTGCGCCAGATCCCAGTTGGCGGAGCCGGCGATATGGCTTTCGCAGTGCCCCTGATAACCCATCGGGCCACGGTAGGGCTGGCCGCTGGTGGTGGAATACGGGCAGGCGTAGCGGTCGCAGTTGAGACCGTTGTTGTCAGCGATCGTCGACGGCTTGGCGATGGTGTGGTTGCCCTGCAGGCTGAACGCCTTGAGATGGCGCACGCCCGTGCAGGCATCTTCGCAGTTCGCGCAGACCTGGCCGGACGCATAGAAGCCCGGCCCGATACAGGCGTCCTTGGTTTCAAGGAACGCGAAGGTATCGCCGACGGCTTCGCCGCTGGCGTTTTCGCTGGCAGCACCGCCACTGTTGGTGTCCATGCCATGGCCCCACTCGTGCAGGAACACCGCCGGCAGTTCGCCGGTATTCGCGCAGGTGATGGTCGAGTCGGTCGGATGCACGCCGGACTTGAAGAAGTTGACCGTGCTGCCGTTCCAGTTCGCATTGCAGGTCTGGTTGACGTTCATGTTCGCGGTCACCTTGGAGGCGATCCACGAATTGCTGGGCAGATAGATCGCCGCCTTGCGGTTGATCTTCGTCAGGTAATAGAAACCGGTGCGCGACGCGCGCGTGTTGCCGCCGCCTCCGGTGGCGGTGCTGCCGCAGTCCGTGCTCGGATCGGTGCCCAGGTGCAGGTTGCCATCGGTCGAGTTCGACAGCGAGATCGAGCCGCAGGTGTCGACCATCCTGAAGTACTTGCCGTCCAGCGCCGTGCTGGCGGCGGCGCCGGAGTAGTCGTAGATGCCCAGCGCATCGGTGACCTTGGCGCTGCCGTTCGTGACTGCCGCGAACGGCAGGCCGACGATGGTCTCAGGTCCTGTGTTGAGGCCGAGGAACACGCCGCCGTCGACCGTCGCGGCGGCATACGTGGTCAGGTCGCGAATCTCGATGACGCGGTTGGTCTTGGCGTCGACGAGCAGGTCGAAGTTGGGCTGCTCACCCTTGAGCTTGAACTGATAGTGCCAGGCCAGGCGGTGTGAGTAGCCGGAGCCGCGGGCTCCGGTATACGCAGTGCCGCTTTCGAAGCGGCTCTCGGCGGCCAGTGGCAGCAGCAGCAGCTCGCCCGGCTGCATCATCGACTCGACGCCGACACCGGCCGGCAGGCCAAGCTCGCTGAAGCCGACGTCGAAGGCCTTGTCGGCGCTGGAAACCGGAATCGTGTCGGTGCCGACGCGCGCGATCAGGTTGCTGCCGAACTGCACGATGTTGCCGTGGGAAATGCGGAAAAACAGGTTGGCACCGCGCACCGGCACGCCGTTCTTCGACTGCTGGAGTTCGATGAACCAGTGGGTATTGTCCTTGCCCTGCGCGACGCTGCTGTCGAGATCGAGCTGGAATTCCAGCCCGTCCGTCTTGAGCAGGCTGCTGTTCGCGGCGATGAATTCGAGCAGGCGCGATTCGACCACGGCCAGGTCGATGACCGAACCGCGTGCGAGGCCGATGTTCTCCGCCTGCAGCGCATTGCCGTTGCCCGGAATCAACGCGATGCCCGAACCCTGGATCAGGTTCGGCCGGTCGCCGCGGGTGTCCCAGCGCATCTCCCATTCGCCCGCATAGCGGCGCTGGAAATCGGCGGCCGCCGGATGGGTGTCCATCCGTGCGTTCAGGCGCACGGTCGGCTGCAACTCGGGCTGTACGGTGAGCTCGGGCGCCACGAACGCGCGCGTGATCAGTTGACGGGTGCCGCCCTCCGGCGGTGGCTGGATGGCGTAGACCGAACCGGCGGTGACCAGCCCCAGCAGCAGCAATGCCCCCAACCAGCCAGGGCCACCACGGCGGTGTCGTGCGACGCGACGGCCGCCAAACGAAAACTGATTCATGAACCTCTCCCTCCAAGAAGATCTCGATGACTGGAAGCGACAGCCCAGGCGCCGCGACGGCGTTCTCTGACGGCCCCCCGGCCGTGCGAGCGGCCGGCGGCACGCTGCCGGGATTGTCCGGACAGCAGCTGGCGCCGCACGAACCTCGGTTGTCCGACGGCGCGGCGCAAGGCGGAAAAGGTCGTTGATATATCTTCTTGCGTAACTGACTGAATAATCGGAAATATTATTCAGCCCCGCGAGAGACCACTGACCGGCGCACGCGCCTTTCCGTCACGCTGCGGCGGCACGCTGCGAAGCCCATCCTCGTGGGAGTGGCGCCGTCCGCGACGGGACACACACTGCCGTTGGTGCTTTCCTCGCGCCGTCGTCCGCCGCTGGGCGGAAGGCTGCGACCCTCGCGAGCACACACGCGACATCCACACGGCCGGCTCTATACACGGGGCATGGACTGGCGCTACGAGTTGTACGTATTTCCGCTCGAGGCGCTCTGGCGCGTGTCGATACTCGACGAGCACGCACCTGCGCCTGAGCATGTGCGCGACTTCGGCTCACGGGCCGAGGCGGTGGACTACGCCAAGGGGCTCGCGCAAACGCTGGCCAGCACCGGCGAACGGGCGCGAATACGCCTGCGCGATGCGGATGGCGAACGTGTGATCTGGTCGCTGCCGGGCGGAAAAGGCGGGTAGCAAAACCTGACGGCCGCAGGCGACTTTCCATTGCGCGACCCGACTGCGCGACCGCAAGCATCCGGTATTGCCGCCGCGAGGCACCAGACAGGCCCTCGGCGGTCAAGCAACCGATCGGCTGTGGCGCCCACAGCAGCCAATAGCGTAGTCACAACTGATTTTTGCGCTGCAGCAATCACCCGTCGGCGCGGCTCGCTCAGGCGCGGATCGCGCGGTCCGCCGCACACTCGCGCCGCACGAGGCGCAGGTTGGTGCCGACCGTCGCGACGGCCTTGATGATCTGCTCGGGCGTCACGCCCCACTGGGTCGCCCAGTAGGTCAGTTCCCACTTCGAGGACAGGTCGATGCGATCGGTGCTCTGCGCCGGCAAGCGCAGCGACGAGACAGGGGATAGACGCGCATTCATGACGCTTTCTCGCGCGATGGCAGGGCTGGGAGCGCAGATATACGCGGCTTCAGGTTAATGCGCCGTCATCGTTGCGCGCGCTGCTCGGGCCGCCATTTCCCGCCTCGGCCCCGGTGGCTGCGAGCCGAGTCGGGACAGCGGCGGGTGCGGCACTGTGACGTGACAGGATTTGCCGCCGCACCGCGTACTATCACGCACCCGGGCCGGTCTGAGGCCCATGGATTTCCTGTGTGGGGGGTCGATCATGAAAATCCGGTCTTTGAGCCTAGTCCTGTCCCTGTTGCTGGCCGGCGGTGCGCAGGCAGCCGTCACCCTGGAAACCTCGAGCGAGGCACTGCGTGCGGATCCCGCTGCGGCGCCAGCGCCGCAGCACTGGCGCAGCGGCGCCAAGTCCGCAGCCGAGGCACCACTGCTGCAGCTGCCGGCGCTCGCCGCCGAGCGCGTCGCGGCGGTCAAGCGGCGCAATCAGATGGAAGGCCAGCGTCGCGTGCAGATCGGCATCAGCCGTGCCATCGCCAGCGAGGCAGTCGATGACCTGCCGCAGGCGGCGCTGCATCAGGTCGACGGCGGAGCCGTGCTGCGCCTGGATGTCGCATCGATCGGCGCGGCGTCGCTGCGCAGCGGCCTGCGTGCCGCGGCATGGCCCGATGGCGTGGAACTGCGCGTCGCCGGTGCCGACGGGGTCATCTTTTCCGTGGACGCAGCCGCGGCGCGCGCGCAGGCCGGTGCCGACGGCGTGTTCTGGAGCGCGGTCACCGACGGCGAGCGCCAGCAGCTCGAACTGTTCATTCCCGCGCCTATCGATCCGGCCGGCGTCGCGCTGCACGTCGATGCGCTGTCGCACCTGCTGGTCTCACCGCAGCGCGAGGGCGTAAGCAAGGCACTCGGCGACTCGGGCTCGTGCAATGTCGATGTGATCTGCCGCGCCGGTTCCCTCGGCTCCTCGTTCGTCAGCGCCAAGAACGCGGTCGCGCGCATGGTCTATCAGTCCGGCGGCGGCAGCTTCACCTGCACCGGCACGCTGCTCAACGACATCGACACCAGCAACCAGACGCCGTGGTTCTTCACCGCCCACCACTGCATCGGCACCCAGAGCGAAGCCTCGTCGATGAGCACGTTCTGGAATTACGAGACGCCGAGCTGCGGCGTGGACCAGAGTGGCCCGAACACCCAGGTGACCGGCGGCGGCCAACTGCTGTATTCCCAAGGCAGCACCGACGGCGCGCTGCTGCGCCTGAACAACCCGCCGCCGGCCGGCGCCGTATTCGCGGGCTGGAACGCCAACGCGCTGACCCCGCAGACCCCGGTCACGGCCATCCATCATCCGTCCGGCGACATCAAGAAAGTCAGCCAGGGCAACCATAGCGGCACGCGCGCCAACGTGACCTTCGACGGCCAGACCGTGGGCAGCACCTGGAAAGCCTCCTGGAGCGAGGGCACGACCGAAGGTGGCAGTAGCGGCTCGGGCCTGTTCACGATCGAGGGCGGCGGCAGCTACCAGCTGCGTGGCGGCCTGTACGGCGGCGGCGGCGCCTGCAGCAACACCGGCCAGAGCGAAGCCGCCGGCAATGTGGATTTCTACTCGCGCCTCGACCTGATCTTTCCGGCCATCGAGCAGTACATCGCCAATGCCGGCAGCGGCGTCGGCGCCACACGCGACTACACCGGCCTGTGGGACGTGCGCAGCGAAGGCGGCCGCGGCATCAGCATGTTCAAGTTCGGCGATGTGCTGTTCGCGGTCTGGTTCGTCTATGACAGCCAGGGCCGGGCGTCGTGGTACCAGCTCGACCCGCAATGGACCGGCACCGATGTCGCCAGCGGCCGCGTCGTGCGTTTCAGCGGATCGCCGTGGGGGCCGAACTACAACCCGGATGCGCGCGCGCTGACCCAGGTCGGTACGTTCACGCTGACCTTCACGTCGGCCACGCAGGCCAACTTCAGCTACAACGTCGACGGCGTGAACCGCACGGTTCTGCTGCAGAAATACTGATCCGTCCAGCGCGCCGGCAGCGGCATCCACCGTTTGCTGAGAAAAGGGCGAAAGCCCCTTTCTCAGCAAACGGTGCGAGCGTAGCCGGCCGACGTTCTCCGAGCCGGCGGTTGCTCAACACCCTGCCGGCCCCGTCGCCGGCTGCAGCTTCGCCGCGAGCCCCCCGGCGCGGCGGATCGGGTTTGCGAGCGCGGCTTCGATGACCTCGGGCAGCGCGCAGATCTCGACGCTGTGTTTCGCGCGCGAGATGCCGGTGTAGAGCAACTGGCGCGACAGGATGCGCTGGGCCGGATCCGGCGGCAGCAGCACGGCGGCATGGGCGTATTCGGAGCCCTGGCTCTTGTGCACGGTGATCGCGAACGCCCCTTCATGCGCCGGCAGGCTGTCCGGTGACAGCGCGCGTGCGCTGGCTTCGCCGTTCGCGGCGGACGCTTCGAACCATACGCGCAGGCGGCCGTTGGCGTCCGCCAGGCACAGGCCGATATCGCCGTTGAACAGGCGCTGGCCATAGTCGTTGCGCGTGATCAGCACGGCACGGCCGGCGTACCACACGGTTTCCGGCGTCACGTTCCATTGCAGCTTCAGTTCGCCCTCGATTGCCGCGTTCAGCGCGAGCGCGCCGAAGCTGTCTTCGCGCAGCGCGCAGAGCAGCTGGCGCTGGGTGAGCGCCTGCAGCGCGGCCAGCGCCTGCTGGGCCGGCTCGACGGGCAGCGGCTCGAACAGCGAGGGTTGATAGGGCAGCCCGGCTTCGCCGCCGGCGCCTGGCGCGGCCGATGCTTTCGCGTCGGCGAAGAGCGGAGCGTGGCTGTCCGCCAGCGTCGGCCGCAGCGGCAGCACGGCGAGGGCCGTCGCCCACTGCCGTGCGAACGCGCGCAGCGCCGCGGCGTCGGAGAGGGGTCGCAACACGGCACGCGGCGCGGCGGCCGCGAGGGCGGAGCCGAACGCCGCGCCGTCGCCGATGCGTACGGCCTGGTTGAGTACGACGAGTTCGCGCTGCGCGCGGAAGCTGTGTTCCAGGCGCACGAGTTCCGGCGCGCGTTCGCGCTCCAGCGCGGCGACCAGATCCATGAGCACCGAGCCTGCGGCGACCGAGGTGAGCTGGTCCGCATCGCCGAGCAGGATCAGCGTCGCATCGTCGCGCACCGCGTCGAGCAGGCTGCGCAGCATCGCCAGATCCATCATCGAGGCTTCGTCGATCACCACGATGTCGGCCGCGACCGGCCGCGACCGGCCGCGCGTGAAGCGGTTGCGGCGCGGGTCGAAGCCGAGCAACCGGTGCAGGGTCAGCGCCTCGTGTTCCGGGATCTGCGCGAGCAGCGGCTGCCAGTCGGCCGGCAACGCGGCCGCGCCGGACTGCAATGCCGCCTTGCCGCTGCGCAGGGATTGCAGCAGGCGTTGCGCCGCCTTGCCGGTCGGCGCGGCGAGCTGGATCAGTGGCGGCGTCGCGGCACGCCGCTGCAGCATCAGCAGCAGCCGCAGCACGGTCGTGGTCTTGCCGGTGCCGGGCCCGCCGGTGAGCACGAACAGGCGCCGTCCGACCGCCGCGGCAACTGCGTCGCGCTGGCGCTGTGCGGCGGGCTCATCGCGCGGGAACAGCACGGCGAGATCGGCAGCAACGGCGCCCGCATCGGCGACCACCGCCGCGCCGCGGCGCTGCGCGACACGCGACGCGATCGCGACCTCGTGCGCATGGTTGCGCCACAGCGCGAAGCGCGCCTGCGCATCGATCACGAACGGGACCAGCACCTGGCCGTCACCGACCAGCGGCTCGCGGCGCAGCGCGTCGACCTGCGCCGCGGACAACCCGGGCATGCCGTGCCGCCCGGCGTCTTCGCCGGCCAGCGGCAACGCCGCATCGCCAAGACCATCGGCAAGGCTGGCCCAGCCGGCCACGTCGGCGAGCAGATCCGAACCGCCGTGCACACGTACCCAATGGGACAATGCGCGATCGAGCGGTCGCCAGGCTTCAGGCAGATCGGCCTCGCCCTCGCGCAGGAATCGGTACAGGCTCACGCGCGGCCTCCGAGCACCGCATCGACCGCGTCGAGCAGCGTCGCATCGAAGCGGCGGCGCCAGACGCCGAGCCCGTGTGCCAGGCCGCAGGCACGCACGAACAGGTAGATCGACTCGCCCAGGTGACGCGCGCGGTCGTAGTCCGGCAGGCGCTGGCGCAGGTAGCGTTCCAGCGCCACCGTATAGAGCAAGGCCTGGAAGCCGTAGTGATGCTCGTCCATCGCCGCGGCCAGGCGCCCGGGTGCGTAGTCGGCCAGGCCATCGCCGAGGTAGTTGGTCTTGTAGTCGAGCACATGGAAGCGACCCGCGTGCTCGAAGATCAGGTCGATCTTGCCGCTCATGAGGCCGACCAGCGTGGTACCCGGCAGGGTCGTCGGCAACAGCCCGGCCTCGCCGTGGCGCGTGCAGGCCTCACGCAGCGCACGCAGCGACACCGCGTCGAGCACGAACTGGAAGGCCATCTCGGCGCGCTGGCGCACAGGTTCCAAGGTAAACAACGTGGCATCGCCAGCCAGTGGCACGTCGAGTGCGCGCTGGATCATCGTCGCGAGCGCGTCGACCGCGGCGTCGACCGCGGCGCTGCCGCCCGGCACCTTGACCGCGTTCTCGCGCAGGCTGGTCGCGATCAATTCGTGCTGCGCATCGAGCGCGACGCCGGGTTCCCGGCGTTCGAACACCGCGTGCACGGCATTGCCGAAGTCCGCGCCGCGCAGATGCGCCAGCACGGCGATGCGCGCGTCCGCGGTCGCGGCGGGCTCGACCGGCAACAGCGGCGCCAGCGCGTCGTCGCGGGCAGCGTTCTCGTCGTCTGCCGCGGTTTCTTCCTGGGCGCCGCGACTTCGGCCAGCGACCAGTGCGGTAAAGCTGTACGTGTGTTCCAGCACCGGCCGTGGCGGTTCGTGCCGCGCCGAGAGCTGCCGCAGATCCGGCGCCGTCGCCGTGGCGTAGCGCGCCTCGGGCCATGCCCAGTCGTCGGCGCGCCAGGCGAGATGCGGCGCGGCCTGCGCCAGCGGCCGGTCCGGCGTCGCCGCCTGCAGCCGCGCGATCGTCGCATCGAGCGCCGAGCGGTCCGGATCGAGGCACGGACCAGCGTTGGCGCGCGCATCGCGCGGGCGCTGCGGTGGCAACGCGTAGACATGGCACGCGTGCTGCGCGCGCGTCAGCGCCACGTAGAGCACGCGGAATCGTTCTTCCTGGTCTTCTTCGCGCACCTGCTGCAGGGCCTGTGCGCGCCCGCCCGCGAGTTCAGCCACGCGCAAGCCGGTGGCCGCATCGTAGGACAGCGGCAGGGCAGGTTCGCGTCCGCCGTGATCCCACATCAGCGGCAGGATGACGATCGGGAACTCCAGGCCCTTGCTCGCGTGCAGCGTGAGCAGGCGCACGCGGCGCGCGTCGGACTCCAGGCGCAGCTGCAGCTCGTCGGCCGCGTCGCCGCCGTCTGGCGATTCGCGCTGCTGCGCAAACCAGGTCAGCAGTTGTTCCGCGCCAGCGACGGATTCGCTCTGCGCCTGCAGCAGTTCGCCCAGATGACGCAGGTCGGTCAGCGCGCGCTCGCGCTCTGACAGGCGCGGCAGGCCGGCAGCCAGATCGGCCGAGAGCTGCAGCACCACGTCGAGCACGCCGTGGCGCTGCCATTCGCGCCGCAGCGCCTCGAAGCGCAGGCGCTGGAGCTGCCACGCCTCGACGTCGTCGCGCAGATCGGCAAGGTCGGCATAGGTCTTGCCGCCGAAGCGCGTCGTCAGCGCTGCACGCAGCGCCGCACCGTCCTGGGCATGCTCCACTGCGTACAGCACGAGCTGCAGCTCGCGCGCGAGATCGGTCTCGAACACGCTGCGCTTGCCGGCGCCGACGCAAGGCACGCCGCGTTGCTGCAACAGTTCGCGCAGGCGTTCGATCTGCTGGTTCTTCGGCACGAGCACGGCGATGTCGCCGGGCTGCAGCGGGGCATCGCCAATGCGCGCGCCGGACTGCAGCAGGCCGGCGATCTGTCGCGCGCAGGCCTGCAAGGCGTGTTCGCGGCGCCGCTCGAGGCTGTGCGGATCATCGCCGCAGTAATGCACCTGCAACGGCTGCGGCAACGGCATGCCGCCGGAATCGGCGTACGCGCCGCGACGGCCGGCGGCGTGCACCGGCGCGTAGGCGATCGGATGCTGCGGCTGCATGCTCAGCACGGGGCCGGCCAGCGCGTACAGCTCATTCAGGGCCGCAACGTAGGCGGCTGACGAGCGCCAGTTGGTATCGAGCGTCAGCACCTCGTCCGCACTCGCCGCCGCGGTCAGGTAGGTATGGATGTCGCCGCCGCGGAAGCGGTAGATGGCCTGCTTGGGATCACCGATCATCACCAGCCGGCCGCGGACGCTCCCCTGCGCCTCGCGATAGATCGCATCGAGGATCGCGTACTGCTGCGCGTCGGTGTCCTGGAATTCGTCGACGAGCGCGACCGGCCACTGCGCGCGCAGGCGCGAAGCCAGCGGCCCGGCCGGATCGCGCAGCGCCAGCGCCGCGCCTTCGATCAGCATGTTGAAGGTCAGGCGCGCTTCGCGCAGCAGGTGATCGCGGCGGCGCGTCAACAGGCGCAGGCGATAACGCTCCAGCGCGTCGGCCTTGCTTGCCGCACCGGCGCGGCCGCGGCGCTGCAGCGCGTCGAACAGCGCATCGAGCCGGTTGCGCAGCGTCGCGTCGCCGAGGAACGCGGGCTTGAGCTGCGCCTCGAGCGCGTCGACGTGCTTGAGGATCGCTTCCTCGTCGAAGGCGTCGAGCGCGTCGGCCTCGCTCGCCTCGATGAACCGGTGCAGCGCTGTCAGCAGTGCGGAATTGGATCGCTTGAACGACTCCGGCTGCGCCACGATGGCACGCGCCTCGTCGAGCCGCTGCAGCCACTGCTGTGCGGACGGTGGCGCCTCGACCGGACCGGTACGCACACCGACGCCGGGCGCGAGCACCGTGCGCAGCGCATCGCGCAGCGCCGCGCGGCCGCCCGCGGCCCAGAGCCGGTCGCCGGCGTCGAGCGGTTCCTCGCGCTGCATGAGATCGCGCCACAGGTCGTCGACCAGCAGCTCCAGTACGCCGGACTCGGCGATCACCTCACCGGCGGCGAACGCGCTGCCGCTCTCGACTGGAAAATCCGCGAGGATGCGCCGGCACAGGCTGTGCAGGGTGCCGATCGGCGCGAGATCGAGTTCGCTCTGGGCCAGTCTCAGCCGCACGAGGTCGGTCCTGGCCTGCGCCGGCGCGTCGCGCCAGCGCGCGGCGAGCCAGCGCGCGTCCTCGCCGCTCTCGTCCGGCGGCGCCTCGCGCGCAGCCTGTTGCGCCGCCGCCTCGGCCCACAGTAAGCGCGCGCGCAGGCGGTCGCGCAGTTCCTGCGCCGCCGCGTCGGTGAAAGTGCTGACCACGATCTGCCGCGGCGTATACGGCGTCTCGCCTTCGAGCAGCAGGCGCAGGTAAAGCACCGCGATGGTCCAGGTCTTGCCGGTGCCGGCACTGGCCTCGATGAGGCTGCGACCGGCCGTGGCCAGGTCGAGCTCGCGCCAGTTCGACACGCGCCGCGGCGACGTCATGCTGCCGGCTCCGCATCGAGCTGGATCAGCGCGTGCAGCTCGCGCGCGACGGCAACGAGTTCGTCCCACGCCGGCGTGTCCGGTTCGAGTTCGCTGCCGCTCGCGAACAGGCGCGCGTAGCCCGGCGCGTAATCGCGTTCGCCGGCCTGGTGCGATCCGCCGATCCAGCTGTGCAGCACCTTGCCGGCGTCGCCGTCGTGCTCGGCGGCAATCCAGCTCGTGCGCGGGAAGTACCACAGCGGCCGTTGCAGAGCGCGCGCGTAGATCCACAGCACGCCGCCGGCGCGGCGCAGCAGGTCGTCACGATGGCGTTCACGCGCCTGCGCATCGCTGCGGTGAAACGCATCCAGTGCTGCGTCGTTCCAGGCATCGAGCGAGTCCTGCCATGCGCTGTCGCGCCCCGCGCCCGGCAGCAGCACGCGTACCGGCCGCAGCGCGGACCATTGCGCCAATTGCAGCAGCGCCCATTCCAGGAACAGGCCGACGCGCGCGCTGAAATCGAGACGGGCGTTCCTGCGTGGCGGAAACAGGTCGAAAATCCAGTCGACGCCGCCGCTGCGATAGGCGCGCGTGAGTTCTCCCTGCAGACGCAGCCCCGCGACATCGAGATCGATGGCAAGCGGCAGGCGCTGCGGCGGCCCGGCATCGAACAAGGTGGACTGCGCGGCCTCGGCGAGCAGTTCGCCCACCTGCTCGCGCTGCTGCCGCCAGGCCAGTTCGCCCGCGCGCACCGGCGGCCACAACCCGCCATGACGCAGCCAGTCGGGCGGCAGCAGCGGCGGCTCGAGACTGCCGTTGGCGGCGGTATCGAAGAACAGGCGCTGCGCGACACGGTCGATGCGCGCGAACTCCGGATCCAGCGGTTCGCTGTCGGCGAGCAGGTCGGACTTCAGCGCGTCCAGGCGCAGCCCCAGCCGATGCAGCAGGTGTTCGGCGGGACGGCGGAAGTAATCCAGCACGTTGGCGAACAGTAGCGTCGCGGGCGCCGCCGCCAGGATGGCCGGTGTCGCGTCGAGGAACGCCGGCACCGCGCTGCCGTGTTCGCGCAGCAGCGCGATCCCGTCACCGCGATAGGAGAACAGGCGCGGATCGCTCGCATCGAAATAACGCGCGTCGAACGGCTGCAGCGGATGCCGCACGAGCCACGGCCGCGGCGCGTCGTGCTCGTCGCTACCGCGCAGGCCGTGGCTTTCGTCGAGCAGCGCGAGCAGCTCCGCGAGCGGCGCCGCGGGATTGCGCGGCTTGCCGTCGCGCACGCCTTCGCCGATGTAGCTCAGGTGCAGCGCATCGCGCGCGGCCATGACGGTTTCGAGGAACAGATAGCGATCGTCACTGCGCACGTCGCGATCGCCGAGGCGGCGATGCGCGGCCATCAGATCCAGTCCCGCATCCGAACCGGCGCGCGGGAACTCACCGTCGTTGAGGCCGAGCACGGCGACGACGCGGAACGGAATCGCGCGCTGCGGCACCATGCCGCAGACCGTCATGCCGCCGACGAGGAAGCGCTGCCGCTCCGACAGCGCGAGCAGGCGTTCGCGCAGCACTTCGCGCACGACGCCGAACTCGATCTCCGCATCGACTCCCGCATCGCCGGCTTCCGACGCGAGGCTGCGCACGACGCGGCGCAATTCGGCCAGCGCGGCCACCGCCGCGGCATCGGCGAAATCGATGCGGAACAGGGTGTCGACGAGCGCCTCGCAGCGTCGCGACCACGCGCTCAGGCTGCGCCGCTGCTGCGCATCGCGACAGAGCTGGGCCAGTAGCTGCAGCAGCCGGTCCAGCGCGCCGAGCACGTCCGCCTGCACCCCGTGCACGCCTTCGACCGGCACGAGCACGCTGCCGTCGGGCAGCGTCAGCGCCTGCGCTTCGCCCTCCCCTTCGTTGCCCAGCACATAGCCTGCAAGCAGCCGGTCCATGCCCCAGGCGAAGGTGTGCTCGGCGATCGGCGGCACGCCGAGGCGGGCGCGGAATTCCGGATCCAGCGCCCAGGCCACGCGGCTGCGCGCGATCCAGCCGGACAGCAGCTGCACGCCAGACGCATCGAGCGCGAGCGCACGCGCGATCTCGGCCACGCCGAGCAGGTCGAGCACCTGCGCGGCGCTCAGGCGAGTCTGAGGCAGATCGACCAGGCTCGCGAACGCGAGCAGCAGCGGATGACCCTGCATCACCGGCACGTCGGCCAGGTGATACGGCAGCGCGCCCTGCGCGCGACCGGGTTCACCGAATACCGCCGGCAGCAGCGCGACATAGGCCTGGATGTCCGGCGCCATCACGACGATGTCGGAAGGCTTCAGGTCGGGATGTTCCTCGCGCTCGCGCAGCAGCGCGTCGCGCAGTACTTCGAGTTCACGCAAGCGCGTATGGCAGGCATGTACGCGCAGGCTGCGGTCGGCGAGTTCCGTCGCGACGTCCGCCGTCAGCGGCTGCAGCAGCGTCGTGTCGAGCTGGCGGATGCTGTCCTGCAGGCGCGCGAGGCGGACCACCGCACGCGCCGGGCGCTCGTCCTCGCTGTGGCGGATGTCGACGCCGACGTCCTCGGCACCGGCCAGGGCGAGCACGAAATGCTGGCCGAGCCGGCCCCAGCTCGCGAGCAGCGGATGGCCGATGCCAAGGAATTCCTGCTCCGAGGCGTCGGAGAACGCGCCCAGGCGCGCGAGCCCGGCGAGGTAGTCACGCTCGGGCTGCAGCCCGGCCCAGTATTCGCGGCAGGGATCGGGCACGTAGAGCACGACCGGCCGGCGCCGCGCGACCGCGCGCAGCGTCGCGAACTCGGTCGGCGCGAGATGACTGATGCCGAACACATGCAGCGGCTCGTCCGGCAATGTTCCTTCTGCGACATTGTCCAGTCTGTTCATCAGCGCGTTCAGGCGTTCGCCGCGGTGCGGCTGGCCGATGTCGTCGCGCAGACGCCGCCACAGCGGCGCCAGGAAGGTCGGCTCCGGCACGCTGTCGCGTCCGGCCAGCCACGCGGCGAGCCAGTCCGGCCGGTAGACGAGGTAGCGCGTATAGATCGCAGCGATGCGATCGGCGAGCTGGAAGCGCCGCCGCGGCGCGTCGACGCCCTGCAGGTAGCGGCGCACGGCGAGATCGCCGATTTGCGGCAGCAGTTCGTGGATGCGCCAGCGCAGCGCTTCGCGCCGGTATGGACGCAGCGCGACGACAGACTCGCCGAGCAACTGGTGCGCGAGCCGGTCGAGCCACGCGCTGGGCAGGGAGATCTCGAGATTCGCCGCGATCCCAGCCGGGCCGCGCTGACGCGCGAGCGCACGCGCGAGCCACTGGCGGATGCCCGGATGCGCGGCGATCACGTCGTATGGCTGCAATGGCTGTGCCGGCGGCGCCGCGTCCATCAGGCTCAGCAGCAGCGGCAGCAGCGCCTCCAGCCGGCTGGCGCGATAGACGAGGATTCCCTGCTGCATGCGGCTGCGCGACGCCCGGTGTGCAAACCCGCAGCCTAGCGCAACGCGACGTGGCAGCGCGACGACGGCGCGGTGGAACGGCCACGCGTCGCGGCCTTTATGAAGCCGGTGTCATCGCCCAATCGCGGGTCAACCGGCGAAATTCGACGAGCGCCTGAACGTCATGCCGGCTGCGTACCACAGGGTCCGCGGCCGAGACAGGCACCTGAACCACCGGCGGACCTGTGCGGTCGAGCAGCATCCGGCGGGGGCCGCGGCGAACCCTTATTCGTGATCGCGAGCGCTCTCGCTGGTGTCGTTGCCATCCCGGTCGTCGCGATCGCCGTCGCCGAAACGGTCGCCGTCCTCGCGCGCGGCATCATCCTGTTCATGTCCGCCGTCGATGGGCGTCGTGCCGTCGCGTGCGGCGCTGCGGGCGGCCGCCTTGTCCCAGCGGTTCTTGATCGGGTTCGCGGTCTCGGCCAGTCCGGCCGATTGCACGAGGCTGGTCTTCACCTCGTCCGGCAGATCGGCCCAGTGGCAGTCGTTGAGGGCGCCCTGCATGGCATAGAGCAGGTTGAGGCTGGGGCGGAAGCCCGCGCGCTTGACCTTCATGAAAGTCTCGATGACGCCGACGTTGCGCAGATCCTCGATCGTGCGCACGCCGACCTGACGCAGCCAGGCGGCCGATTTCGGTCCGACGTTGCGAATTTTCTCGTTGCTTGCCATGTATTCCCCCGGAAGCGATTTTCGGTGCCGGAGCGCCGGCATTCCCTTGGTGGTCGTGCGTCAGGCGGTCTCGCGCAACGAGGCCAGGAACAACTGGCACAACCGTTCCATGCCGAGCCGGTCGTCTTCGTCGAAGCGCGCCGGCAGCGGACTGTCCACATCCCAGACGCCGATGAGGCCGCCGCTCGCATCGAACAGCGGCACCACGATTTCCGAACGCGAAGCCGCGTCGCAGGCGATGTGGCCTGGGAACGCATGCACGTCGGCGACGACCTGGGTCTGCCGCGTCGCCGCAGCGGTGCCGCAGACGCCCTTGCCGAGCGCAATGCGCACGCAGGCGGGCTTGCCCTGGAACGGTCCGACCACGAGTTCCGTGCCGTCGAAGAAATAGAAACCGCACCAGTTGAGGCCGTCGAGACTGTGGAAGACCAGTGACGCGAAGTTCGCGGCATTGGCGATGCGGTCGCGCTCGCCGTGCAGCAACCCGCCCATCTGTTCGCTCAACCCCTGGTACAGCTCGGTCTTGTTGGCGGCAGCCAGCGGTGCGGCATCGAACATGAGAGGTTCCGGGGTCGGTCGGACGGCTAGTGTAAACGACCACCGATGCCTTGGATTCGACCGCCTCAGGGATCGACGATGACCTTGGTGCCGGCGATGTGATCGTGCAGGCAGCGCCGGTCAGCGCGGAAGATCAGTAGCGGGTTGAGCAGACCGATGACGACGCCTACTGCGACAATCGGAATCTGGCCGATGACCCGCAGCACCAGATAGCGCAGCACGAGCAGACGCCACAGCGGCGGCTTGTTGCCTTTGAGGTCGACGATGCGGATTTCCAGCAGGCGCTTGCCCCAGGTCTGGCCGCTCTGGTGCAGCGGCCACCCTTGCACGAGAACGAAAACGGTAAAGCCGATGGCTGCCCATAGGATTATCGTGCCGGTCGGCATGCCATAGCCGCTGCGGCTGGCGTTGATGAAGGCCGGCAGAAAACCCCCAAACCACTGGATGGGCAGCACGATCGCCATCAGCAGCAGCCCATCGAGGATCGCCGCCCCGAGCCGCACCCCGCGACCCGCCAGCGCATCAGGCGGACCGTTGAACGCATCGGCGATGCGCGTCGTGGGATTGGCGTAGGGATTGTTCTCGTCCATGGCCGGCTCCTGGCAAGTCGACCGAGTCTGCCGCGACCAACGTCGGCCCGCCAGCCTCGCGGCGCGATGCGATACTGCGCGTTCGCGTCGCGGCCGCCGCCGCAGGGAACCGATCAAGGCATGCCACGCAGCGTCTTCATCACCGGCACCGACACCGGCATCGGCAAGACCCAGGCAAGCGTTGCGCTGCTGCGCGCGATCGAGGCACGCGGCCATCGCGCCGCCGGCATGAAGCCCGTCGCGAGCGGCTGCGAATGGATCGACGGCCGCTGGAGCAACGAGGACGCGCGCGCGCTGCGCAGCGCCACGCGGCTGCAGCCGCCGTATGCGCTGACCAATCCCTATCCGCTGCGCGACGCGGTCGCGCCGCACCTCGCCGCGGCCGCGCAGGGCATCACGCTCGAACTCGAACCAATCCAGGCGGCGTATGAAGCCCTGCGTGCGGAGACGGACTGCGTCGTCGTCGAAGGCGCCGGCGGCTGGTGCGTACCGCTGTCGGCCGCGCTGATGCAGGCAGACATCCCGAGCGCGCTGGCGCTTCCCGTCATCCTCGTCGTCGGCCTGCGCCTGGGCTGCATCAACCACGGGCTGCTCAGCGCACGCGCGATCCGCGCCGACGGCTTCGAGCTGCTGGGCTGGATCGGCAACGTCATCGATCCGCAACAGCCGCTGCAGGCCGACAACGTGCTGACCTTGCGCGATCGCCTGGATGTGCCCTGCCTGGGCCTGCTTCCGCACGGGCCGGTCGACGCGGTGCGGCTCGACGATGCGCTGGCCGCGCTCGGCGCCGCGCCGCTGGCGCGGCGGCGCTGAGCGAAGTAAGCCCTCCGGCCCGTTGGGCGTTCAAGGCAGCCAGAACCTGCGGTTCTGAGCGGTTGTCTTTCACCCCCTTGAAGGGGAGGGCTTTTTCCCCGCCGCCGCACCTTGTCCGCCGCGACACCGCCTCGCGACCGCCACGACTTCCGGCATGCGCCGCTGGGATACTTTGTCGCAATACTGATGCGTTGTAGGCTGCCTGCAGCCTGTGTGCGGTGTCCTGGGGACGCCTCGCCATGGAAGATCACGCATAGCCGGAGCATGTCATGCCGCGCATCGTTCGCCCGTTCCGCGTTTCCCTTTCCCTGTTGACACTCGCGGTTGCGAGCGCGGTGTCGACGACCGCGTACACGCAGGGTCCGCCCGGTGGCGAAATGCCGCCGACCACGGTGGAAGCATCCCGGCCGCGCGTCGAATCCGTCCACGAAACCCTGGCCGCCGTCGGCACGCTGCGTGCCGAGGAAGCGATCACGGTGCGCCCGGAAGTCGTCGGACGCATCGAGGCCGTGCTGTTCGACGAAGGCCAGAAAGTCGCCAAGGGCGCGCCGCTGTTCCGCCTCGATGCGAGTCTCGTACAAGCCGACGTCGCCGAGGCGCTGGCCAACGCATCCAACAGCGACCGCGAACTCAAGCGCGCGCAGGAACTGTCGCAGCGCAAGCTCATCGCTCAGGCGGACGTGGACACCAAGCGCGCCCAGGCCGCCGTCGACGGCGCCAAGCTCGCCTCCAACCGCACGCGCCTGGGCAAGACCGAGATCCGCGCGGCATTCGCCGGCACCACCGGTCTACGCAAGGTCAGCCCGGGCGAATACGTCAACATCGGCGACGCGCTGGTCGACCTCGTCGCGCTCGACACGCTCAAGCTCGACTTCAGCCTGCCCGAGGTGTATCTGGGCCGCTTTCGCCCAGGACAGAAGATCAGCATCGTCGTCGATGCGCAGGGCACGAAGCGCTTCGACGGCGAGGTCTATGCGGTCGCGCCGCAGGTCGATCTGGCCACGCGCTCGGTCACGCTGCGCGCACGCGTGCCGAATGCGGACGGCAGCCTGTTCCCGGGCCAGTTCGCCAAAGTCGCGCTGGAAATCGGTTCGCGCGAGAACGCGCTGCTCGTGCCGGAACAGGCGCTGTGGCCCCAGGGCGACAAGCAGCAGGTCTACGTCATCCGTGACGGCAAGGCGGAACTGATCGAGGTCAAGACCGGCCTGCGCAAACCCGGCTTCGTCGAGATCGTCAGCGGCATCACGGCGGACGACGAGGTCATCAGTGCCGGGCAGATGAAAATCGGTCCCGGCGCGAAAGTGCAGACCGCGCAGGCCGCCGCGGCGGCGCAGCCGCCTCCGCCCGGGCCAGCGAAGTAAGGACCGCGCGCCATGATCCTTTCCGATATCTCCATCCGCCGGCCGGTGTTCGCCACGGTGGTGAACCTCGTCATCCTGCTCGTCGGCGTGATCTGCTACGAACGTCTGGCCGTGCGCCTGATTCCCAAGGTCGACACGCCCGTCGTCACGGTTGCGACGACCTATCCCGGGGCCAGCGCCCAGGTGGTCGAGTCACAGATCACGACACCGATCGAGGAACAGCTCTCGGGCATCGAGGGCATCGACTACATCGGCTCGGTGTCGCGCGAGGAATCCTCGCAGATCACCGTGCGCTTCCGCCTCGATCGCGATCCGGACTCGGCCGCCGCCGACGTGCGCGACCGCGTCGCGCTCGCGCGTGACTTCCTGCCGCAGGAGTCGCGCGAACCCGTCGTGCAGAAACAGGAAGCCGACGCGCAGCCGATCATCTACCTCGCGTTCTCGTCGGACCGCCACACCGAACTCGAAATCGCCGACGTCGCCGAACGCCTGGTCAAGGACCGCGTGCAGAACATCGCCGGCGTCGCCCAGGCGCAGGTCTACGGCAACAAGTACGCGATGCGCGTGTGGCTGGATCCGGCGCGACTGGCGGCCTACTCGCTGACCCCTGCCGACGTCGAGACCGCGCTGCGCAAGCAGAACGTGGAAATACCGGCCGGCCGCATCGAGAGTACGCAGCGCGAATTCGCCGTGCTGTCGGAAACCGACCTGAAGACGCCCGAACAGTTCGGCGCGATCGTGCTGCGCACGGGTGCCGACGGCTATGCGGTGCGCATCCGCGACGTCGCGCGTGTGGAGCTGGGCGCCGACCAGGCGCGCTTTCGCGCGCGCTACAACGGCCGCACCGCCGTGCCGCTGGGCGTGGTCAAGCAGGCCACCGCCAACCCGCTGGCGATTTCCGAAGGACTGCATACGCTGCTGCCGGAGATCACGCGCACGCTGCCCGAAGGCATGAAAGTGGAAATTGCCTACGATTCCACGATCTTCATCGCCCGCTCCATCAGCGAGGTCTACACCACGATCGCCGAGGCCATGGTCCTCGTCGTCCTCGTGATCTTCCTGTTCCTGCGCTCGGCCCGCGCCACGCTGATCCCGATCGTCACGATCCCGGTCTCGCTGATCGGCGCCTTTGCGGTGATGTACCTGTTCGGCTTCTCGATCAACACGCTGACCCTGCTCGCGATGGTGCTGGCGATCGGCCTCGTCGTCGACGATGCGATCGTGATGCTCGAGAACATCTACCGGCACATCGAGGAAGGCATGCCACCGATGCAGGCGGCGCTCAAGGGATCCAGGGAAATCGGCTTCGCCATCGTCGCGATGACCTTGACGCTGGCCGCGGTGTACGTGCCGCTCGCGTTCTCCACCGGCCGCACCGGGCGCCTGTTCATCGAGTTCGCGTTGACCCTGGCCGGCGCCGTGATCGTGTCGGGCTTCACCGCGCTGACCTTGTCTCCGATGATGTGCTCGCGCCTGCTCAAGCACAGCGAAAAGCACGGCAAGGCCTACGAGTTCGGCGAGAAGGTGCTCAACGGTCTGCAGCGCGGCTACGAAGGCGGCCTGCGCTGGAGCCTGCGCCGGCGCGCCATCGTGTTCGGCGCCGCCGCCGTCGTGTTTGCCGGCCTCGTTTCGATCTTCGCGTTCAAGCTGCTGCCGAACGAACTCGCGCCGTCGGAAGACCAGGGCCTCGTGATCGGGTTCGGCATGGCGCCGGAAGGCGCCACGCCCGACTACACCGACGGCTACGCCAAGCAGATGGAAGCGATGTACGCCAAGATGGACGGCGTCGACCGCTACTTCCAGATCGTCGGCTTTCCCACGGTCACACAGACCGTTGGCTTCGTCGGCCTCAAGGACTGGTCCGAGCGCGCGCCGGCGAGCACCTACCAGGGCATGCTGTTCCCGCAGTTCATGAATATTCCCGGCGTGCTCGCGTTTCCGGTGCTGCCGCCGTCGCTCGGCGCGGACGATTTCGGCCAGCCGATCTCCTTTATCGTGCAGACCACCGGCACCTGGGAAGACCTCGAGAAGATCAGCGACGGCCTGCTCGCGAAGATCCGCCAGAACCCGCAGCTGACCAACGCCGACTCCGACCTCAAGCTCAACAAGCCGCAGCTGCGCATCGAGATGGACCGCGACAAGGTCGCCACCGTCGGCGCCAGCGTCGACGAGGTCGGTCGCACGCTCGAAAGCCTGCTCGGCGGACGTCAGGTCACGCGCTTCAAGCGCGGCTCGGAGCAGTACGACGTCATCGTGCAGGTCGACAGCGAAGGCCGCCGCGTGCCCGAGCAGCTCAGCAGCATCTACGTGCACGGCGCCGACGGCGGCATGATCCAGATGGCCAATCTCGTCAGCGCCAACGAAGCCGTCGCGGCGAAAGAGTTGAACCACTTCAACCGCCTGCGTTCGGCCACGATCAGCGCCGGCCTCGCGCCGGGCTACAGCATGGGCGAGGCGCTGACCTGGCTGTCAGGCGCAGTCAAGCAGGTCGCCGCCGACGCGCAGTACGATTTCTCCGGCCAGTCGCGCGAATTCCGCGAATCCTCGAGTGCCTTTGCGTTGCTGCTCGCGCTCGCGCTGGTGTTCATCTACCTCGTGCTCGCCGCGCAGTTCGAAAGCTGGATCGATCCGCTGATCATCCTGTTCTCGGTGCCGCTCGCCGCGTTCGGCGGTCTGGCCTGCCTCGTGCTCGTGAACTGGGTCGCCGCGACCGGCCTCACCCACCAGGCCGGCAGCTGGAACATCTATACCCAGATCGGCCTGATCACGCTGGTCGGCCTGATCGCCAAGCACGGCATCATGATCGTGGAGTTCGCCAACCAGCTGCAGGAGCGCGGCGCGAAAAAGAGCCAGGCCGCGTTCGAAGCCGCGCGCATGCGCCTGCGTCCGATCCTCATGACGACCGGCGCGATGGTGCTCGGTGCGTTGCCGCTCGCGATCGCCTCCGGTGCCGGCGCCGAGGCGCGGCACCAGATCGGCTGGGTCATCGTCGGCGGCATGAGCTTCGGCACGCTGCTGACCCTGTTCGTGGTGCCCGTGGTCTACGTGCTGCTGGCGCGCAAGCATGTGCCGCAGGAGGACTTCGAGGCCTCATCCATCGCGGCGCACTGAGCTGCCCAAGAGCGGACGGAGGCGGCGCGCCTTCAGCGCGTGTCGCCTCAGCCGGGCTTGTTTGCGATCGCGATGATGGTCGCAAGAGGAATGAAACCGTCGAGCTGCTCGGTGACGTCGAGGGCCTCGAGCCCGTAACTGACGCCGGCCTTACCGAACATCATGCAGCAAAGACCACAACCGACGATCTCGCCGAAGAATGGTATTGGGAACAATAGCCGTCCGATGCTCATGTCGAACAGGTCGTAGGCGATGCAGACGGCGAGTTTGGCTGGCCACATGGTACTTTCCTCGGTCAGGTGAAGGACTTCGGCCCGCCGCAACAAGCAGCGGCGAAGCGAGAGAGTTCGCAGTCAGCGGCGGACATTGGCCAGCCCATGCGACGGCGGCGACGATCCAGGCGGCACATTGGCGCCGGGCACATGCTCTCGGAACAACAGAGCGAACGCGTCGCGCAGCAGTGCGTCCTGCGTCACGACGTTCAGCGAATCGCCGGCACGCTCCGCAATACCGACGCGCTCGAGTGCAGGCAGCCCCCCGTCGTCGTCGGCAATGAACACCGTCTTGTCCTGCAACATGCGCGCAAAGATCCGGTCGACTTCATGCAACACGCCGGGCGAGGTATCCCGCGCGTCGAGCAGCACGGTCGGCGCGATGTCCATGAGGGCTTCCACGACCTCTTGCCAATCGTCGTCGTTGAAAGTGCGCGAATCGAACAGAGCACTGAAGTTCCACCCGGCGAGACCGCCTTCAGCGCCTCCGGACGGCAGATTGCCGGTGTCGAGCAAGGCGGTGAAGTTGAGAATGATGCGGTGCTGTAGCGCATTCAGCAGCTCGAGCCGCAACGGAGACGAAGCCGCGAGGTAGACGACCGAAACTGGAAGATAGATTCTCGATGCAATCGCTGCGGACGTACTCAGCAGATACGCGGCAATGGCGGCGCAGACCCACGGATCGAAAAACAACACGAGCGAGCCGATCGCGAGGCCCGTTGTGCTGTGCGAACGCAACTTGGAGCGCTCGAACTTCACGCGCGAGGTCTTCAGGAACAGCGCATAACTGCGACGACATCGCTCGACGAGGTGAGCGCCATGGAAGCGCCGCATCCAGGCCATCTTCGTGATCACATGCAGCAGATTCAATGCGCTCAACAGAGCGAGCGCAGCGGCCAGTCCGTACGCAAGTACGCGCCAGAGCAGGCCGGCTTGGACCAGCAGCAGCAGCACCGCCGTGACGGCTGTCCAGACCAGTACGAGCGACAGCGCCAGCGGCCAGGTCGGCGCGGTCATCGGCGTGGTGCGCAGTCTCATAAAACCTCGTCGGAAGGGCGGCGACTATCAGCGCTGACGGATACCACGCGCCTGACCCTCTGCCGCGACCGAGCGCAATCTCCCAGCGTTCATCCTTGGGGCCGACATCAGGTATTTGCGGCCCGCGCGTGAGCGACGCCGAACTGCGTCAGGATCAGGACGAACAACCGGTTGCGCGGCAAGTGCCTTACGTTCGAAAGGGGTTACACCCCACACCGCATGGCGCGACGCGACGCGACACAGCGCGGCGCGGCGCGGCAGCACGACTGCACCCGCTTCATGTGTACATATTCCGCATGCCGCACCCGCCCTCGGGGGTATGCCATAGACCTCCAGGCGTGGTGCTAAGGACTGGGGGCAAGCATTACCGTCCCCCCGGGCGGCAAAGAGCAGCGTCCGTCATGCCTGAGTCCACCTCCTCTTCTGCGGCTCGCGCGCAGGGCTCTTCCGCGTGGGCCCGCTCGTCGCGGCCTCTCCGCCGGCCGTGGCGCAGAGCTGCATCGCGGGCATAGTCCTCGCGTATCGACGTTAGTCGGCGTTGCGCTTGAGTGTGCCCGGCAGGCACGCTAGCACTTCGTCAACGCCACCCAAGCGCTGCCGCCTGCCACGCCACAGCGAAGTTTACGAATATTTATGTCCACCTTGTTCAGTTCACTCACCATCGGCGCACTCACGCTAGCCAACCGCATCGTGATCGCGCCGATGTGCCAGTACTCGGCCGAGAACGGCTGTATGACCGACTGGCACACCATCCACCTCGGGCAGCTCGCGCTGTCCGGCGCTGCGCTGCTCACGATCGAGGCCACTGCCGTGCTGCCGGAAGGCCGCATCAGCTTTGCCGACGTCGGCCTCTGGGACGACACGACCGAAGCCGCGATGGCAACGACGCTGGCGCGCGTGCGCCGCTATTCGGACATGCCGATCGCGATTCAGCTTGCACACGCGGGCCGCAAGGCATCGACCGACCTGCCCTGGCACGGCGGAAAGCCGATCGCGCCGGACCAGGTCAACGGCTGGCAGACCGTCGCGCCGTCGGCACTGCCATTCGCGCCGCACTACCCCGCGCCGATCGCACTGGATCGCGACGCGATGAACACCGTACGCGACGCCTTCGCCGCCGCAGCGCGCCGCGCGGCGCGGCTGGGACTCGACGCTGTGCAGCTCCACGCCGCGCACGGGTATCTGCTGCACCAGTTCCTCTCGCCGCTCGCCAACCGGCGCGACGACGCCTACGGCGGCAGCCTCGAGAATCGGCTGCGCTTTCCGCTTGAAGTCTTCGATGCGGTACGCGACGCGTTTTCGCCCGAGCGTCCGGTCAGCGTGCGCGTCTCGGGCAGCGACTGGGTCGACGGCGGCTGGAGCGTCGAGGACACGATCGTGTTCGCGCAGGCACTGGAACGGCGCGGCTGCAGCGTGATCCACGTCTCCAGCGGTGGTGTCGATCCGGCGCAGAAAATTCCCGTCGCACCCGGCTACCAGGTGCCTCTGGCCCGCGCCGTCAAGGCCAACGTCGGTATTCCCGTCGTCGCCGTCGGCCTGATCACCGAGTACGACCACGCCGAAGCCATCGTCGCCAGCGGCGATGCCGACCTCGTCGCTCTCGCCCGCGCCATGCTCTACGACCCGCGCTGGCCGTGGCACGCGGCCGCGCACCTGGGTGCGTCGGTAAAGGCGCCCGCGCAGTATCTGCGCTCGCAGCCGCGGCGCTTTCCGAAGCTGTTCGACGCTCCTTGAACGCCCGGCGAAAGGGATGCGGACGCGCCAGCGTTCAACGCTTCCTGACACTCAGAAACGCCACGGCATCGAGCCGTCCGAAATAGTGCGCTTCCTCCAACGGCGTCGTATCACCGTCGATCACAGTGCGCAACTCGAAATCGGCGCCGTGCCGTGCCAGCAGTTGCAACGTCGGCACGTCGTTGCGAACGGCGGCCAGATGCGCCGCGGTGTAACCATTGATGCCGCGCACGTCCGGATCGGCGCCGCCCTGCAGCAGCAGCTCAATTACCGCGAGCCGGTCGTCCCGAGCGCCATCTATCGCCGAGTGCAGCGGCGTATAGCCTTCGTCGTCGCGAAACCGCAGCGTCACGCCGCGCCCGATCATCCAGTTGAGGGCGAGCAGCGAACCGCAGTCGATCGCATTAGTGATCCAGTGGCGTCCGGTGAAGCCATCGAACGCGTCGGGAAACCCGTCGACGAGTTCGGCCAGCTCCTCGAGATCCGCGACGCTGCCCGAAGCCAGCAAGCGCATGATCTCGTCATAGTCGCGATCGGCGGTATACCGCGGCGTGGCGCACTTGTTCATCGTCCCGTTCCCGCTGACTGGTGACGCGAGTCTGCCATCGTACGGACGGCCATACATCCGCGCCGACCGCGCACATGGACTTCGCCCGGCACCCTGCCTTACCCCGATCACGATCTTGCTAGCATCGCGCGGCTTGCCGCCCGCCCAGGCCACTGCCCATGCCCACCAACCTGCTCGTGCGTCCCTACCGCGACACCGACTGGGGTCGGCTCTGCGTCATCCACGATGCCGCGCGGCTGGACGAGTTGCGCCAGAGCGCCGGCGTCGCCGCGTTCCTGCCGCTGACCCAGGCCGCGGAAAACGAAGGGCTGTTCGACTACACAGTGTGCGTCGCCGAGGCCGATGGCCGCGTCGATGGTTTCGTCGCTTTCAGCGACGACGAGCTCGCCTGGCTCTACGTCGATCCCGCCTGCTATCGCCGCGGCATCGGCCGCGCGCTCGTACGGCATGCGGTCAACAGCGCGCCCGGACCGCTGACGGTCGAAGTGCTCGAAGGCAACGAGGCCGCGCTGCGGCTGTATCTCGACGAAGGCTTTCGCCAGCTGCGCCGTGTCGAGGGACGCATGGCGGGTAACGATGCGTTCCCCGCCGTTGCGCGGGTACTGAGGCACATGCCATCCGTTTCGCGCGCATGAATTGCCCTGGGCCGACCGACGGCGGGGGCACAGCTTCAGCAGGTGTGCGCGGACTCACGCCGCTCGTCGCCGCGACGCTGCGGTGGAATCGACGCGCCACGGTCGAGCTGTACAAAGAAACGCCCCGGCACGAGGCCGGGGCGTCTTGTTTACAACCGTGCGGTGAAACTTACTCGATGACGAATTCCTCACCGTCGATCGCGCAGATGTCAACGCCGTACTCTTCCAGCGGCTCATGACCGGCGATTTCGTAGCGGAAGTCGTACTTGCAGGTCGACGTACCGTCGATCGTGACGGCCAGCGTGCCGCCGTTGGGAATCGTACCCTGCAGGATGTTGCTGCCCCACTCGCCGCTCGACGACGGGCCGCCGTACAGCGCCTTCATCGTGCTACCGGTCTTGTTGACGACCGAGAACCCGACGTCGCGCGCGCTAGCGATGGTGGAGCACAGTGCAAGCGCCGCGGCGACGGCGAAAAGAGTCTTACGCATGAAGTGTTTCCCCTGTTTGGCGAAATGCCGAGCGGAGAGTAGCGCTGGCACATACGCCCGGCAATGGCTGTGCGCAACCGCTCAAAGCGGTTATTCAGGTGCGCATTACCTTCGCGTCGCTAGCGCTCGCCGCACGCTATTCGCGTTCCCGAAAAGCCCGCGACGATCGCCGACGATCGGAGCCGTTCGAGCGCCGCCTACGGAATGGGAACCGCGCAAACGACGGTGTCTGCCCCATTCAGAAAGCATGCGACTTGAAGAACGACCACGCCGCGGTCGATCGGGAAGGTCAGGAAGGCACCGCCCCGGGCATCGCCGGCAGCGCGCTGCAATACCGGCGACGCCAACGAGCAAACCTCACGCAACGCCATGCAACAAACGCGAACGATGCGGTACGCCGCACACGCCAGGCGCCTGCAAGCGGACTCAACACGGAGAGTGCATAGCCCGTCGGCGCACGTCATCATGACCGGCACGCGCGCACCCCCGCCACCCATGCCTGCAGGCCGGAACCAATATGACCGAACCGCCGCTTCGACGTCCCGTGCGTCTCTGGGTCGCTGCCCTCATGAATATCATCCTCGGCACGCTCAGCCTCGCAGCCGTGGCATTCCTTTCGCTGTCCCCCCAGATACCCGACGCATTCCGGACAGGCGTGGGCAACACCGTGGTATTCGCCCTGTCGACCGGCCTGCTCATCGCCTGGTCCGTGCTGGCGCTCATGGGAAAACCCTGGGCGCGCTACCTCATGCTTGCCGCCGCACTGCTGTTCTATGGCGGCATCCTGATCCAGAACATCCAGATCTACCGCAGCGCCGCCGACGCACACCTGGCCACCGCGCCGCTGATTGCGCAGGTCGCGGCTGGCGTGATCGAGATCGTCATCAACCTGTGGGCGCTGCTCAGCGCGAAGACGCGGCGGTATTTCGAGCATGCAGCCAGCGCGGCCGGCCGGGGCCGACGAACACCATGACCAGCCCTGGAGGCAAGCAATGCCCCTGACCGGAAGTTGTTTTTGTGGACAAGTTACCTACTGCATCACAGCACCCTTGCGCGCCGCGCGCAGTTGCCACTGCTCACGCTGCCGCAAGGCCTTCAGCGGCGCCGGCTCGGCGTACGCGGAAGTCGAACCCGGATCGTTCGCCTGGAAAAGCGGCGCCGACAACCTCAGCGGCTACGAGTCCACACCGGGCTGGGGACTGTGTTTCTGCCGCACCTGCGGTACCACCCTGTGCGGCACACACGACGGCGAAGTACACGGCGTCACCCTCGGCACCATCGACGGCGATCCCGGTGTCACGATCGGGATGCACCTGTTCGTCGGATCGAAAGCCCCGTGGGACCACATCGGCGGGGATGCGCGGCAATTCGAGGGATTTCCCGAGTAGGGCAACTGCGCGGGACACGCGCAGCAGCGCAGGCCGATGCGTCAACGAACGGCAGCCGTCTTGCGCGGTGCCAGCTCAGCCTTCTCCTTTTCCGTCAACGGCCGATGCCCATAGCTCACGATGCGCGTGAGCTGCCAGCGCTCGCCATCGCGCTTCCAGATCATGAGGAAGCGGGCGCTGCCTTCGCATTGACCGGTGGCGACGTGGCAGAAGATATGTTCGCCCTCCTCGATCGCACCGTAGTCGTGGATCGGGTAGATCTTCAGCGTGGCCGGCAGCAGTTCGCGGCGGACCTTGTGGCAGATGTTCTCGCGCGTGGCCTTGATGACACTGTCGCGGTCGAAAGTTGCGCCGCCCTTGTCGTGGAAGAACTCGACGGTGGACGAGAACAGCGGCGTGAAGGTGTCGAGGTCGCAAGCGTTGTAGGCGTCGAAGAGCTGCTTGTCGAGCGCGGTGATGGTGCGGGTCAATACGGCGTCGGCGGTGCCGTCGTCCGCGTCGGGCGCGGTGCTCGCGGGGTCGGCCGGCGCGGCGGATGACGCGCAGGCCAAGGCGACGGCGAGCGAGATGCTGAGATAAAAGCTGAAACGGGCCATCTGGCGATTCCTTGGTGAGGGTTGCAGTGAAGAGGGACGGTGCGACGCCATGGCCGCGTCAGCGACCGATACGCAATAGATCCGGCGATCCGGGATTCGGTTGCAGCGTGCGATGCGGCGGCGACACGATGGATGACTAACGCCGAGCGCCGCCGTCGGCGGCGACCTTTGGATCTAGGGGTCTGCCCGTGCGTCGCCGGTGCCGCGGCTGAGAGTCGGGTGGCACTCAGGGCAGTGATATCCGGCGGGACGGGGTCCGCGACGCCCGATCACGCGAAACCCAATTCCACCGGAACGGACACCATGAACAGGATTTTTGCCGCGCTGCTGGCACTGCTGGCCATCGCACCGGCGAGTGCGGAAGATGCTGCACCGACCGACCCCGCCGCGGCGAGCCGCGAGCTGCGCGCCATGGTACTGGCGCTGTCGGCAGCCGACCTGGGCCTCACGCGCGCGAACTATCCGCACGAGGTCTGGGGCATGCTCATGGAAACCAGCATGCAAGGCGGCCACTACACCCTGGTCGCGTTGGCAGATGGCTCGACCAGCCTTTACTACAGCACGGGCGGCGGCATCATCGGTGCTGGCAGTTGGCCGGCCGTGAAAGCCGCCAGCCAGCGCTTCCTCGACCAGGGCGATCGCGCGCTGGACCGCAGCGCACCGGCGACGTCGCTGCAGCCGCCCCCGTTGGGCTCAACGCGTTTCTTCTTCCTGACCTTCGCTGGCGTGCATGTCGGCACGGCGCCGGACGCGGCGCTGACCAGGAAAAACCACAGGCTCGCCGCGCTGTTCCGGGCGGGACACGAGGTGATCGCCGCAATCCGGGAGGCAACGCCGCCGGGCGAGAAGGAAACCGACGGCACTTTCCTGTCGCCCAGATCGGACTGATCACCCGGGACAAAACTACCGCGTGCCGCGACTCGCGTGCAGATGACCCGCACACGCAATCCCGCGGTCCGGACGCGCTTGGGCCGATTCCGTCACCACCAGGCCGCAACGCAAGGCCCGCCTCCGGCAACGCCGCGAAGTCCGATCGAGACCGCGCGCGCATGGCCTGAAGTCGCACGAGCCCGGCACCTGCGCTCGTTGAGCTATCGCTCAGCGTGCCCGCGGTCCCTGCTCATTTCGCGACACAGTCGAATTCCGACTTGTCCCACTCCACGCGGGCGCCACCCTCCTCCTCCCAGAACTCGACGCCCTTGGCGACATAGCGGGTGCCGTCGCCGCTGGGCGTGGCCACTGCGATGACCTGGCGGTCGCCGCGGGTCAGCACCGCAGCCGGCGGGTCCGTGGGATAGAAGGCCGCGGTGAACGGCACCCCTTCGAGGCCTTTGCACAGATAGCCCTTCTGCGTTGGCGCCGTCAGCTTGCCGGACAGGATCTGCAATTCGATCTGGCGGCGCCGGTACGCGTCGCGCAGGCATAGAGGCGCATCCTCTGCCTTGCTGCAGGCGTTGCGCTGCGAGAGCCATTGCTTCTGCGCGGCACGCTGGCGGGTCTGCTCGTCGGCCGCCCAGGTGCGCATGGCGTCGCTGTAGGCCTCATTCAATTTCCGGTCCATCGCGGCGAGTTCACGGCTCGCGCAGACGGTCTTTTCCGCCGGTAGCCGGGCTTCGGCGCAGGCGAAGGACGGGCTGTCGGCGCCGCGTTTCGCCGGCACGTCCGTAGCCGCCGTCGGCAGCACGGCCGCCGTGTCGAACGACGCACGCGCAGCGATCACGATGTCGCCGCCTCCGGTACTCGCGGTCACGTACCTGCCACGCACGGTGGGATTCTTCGGATAGCCGCGGCCGTCGAACGCGAGTTCGACCTCGCCAGCTTCGGCACCGCCGCCGCCGACAGTGACGATGAGGTTGCGCCAGCCCCGGGTGCGCGTGGCCGATGCGCGGATCGGCAGGTTGGTCAGACCGATCGTCGCCATGCGCCAGTAGCCACTGCCGAGCAGGGTATAGATCAGGGTGGGACAGCCACCGCTGCCACAGGCCGCCGGGCCGACGACATGGACCAGCACTTCGTTCTCGCCGTCGCCGTTGAGATCGGCAAGCGCCTCGACGTAGCGCGTCGGCGCGGCATCGTCGCCCGAGGCGTACTCCCGCTGGATATCGCTCGACACGTCGGGCGGCAACTCGGCATGCGCCGTCAGCGAGGCCAGCAAAAGGACTACGGCAATGGCGCATTTCGACTTCGCGATCATGAAGCGTCTCCCGATACGTCGCACACGGCGACGATGGACAGCAACGACAGAAGGCCGGGAGCTTAGCGCAGAGAACGTGCAGCGGATGCGATCAGCCGGTGGCCGCTCGGGCGCACCCCTGCCTGCCGCGTGATAGGTGACGGATGAACTTGGCGCTTGTGCGCATTATGTACATGCGTACATGGCCGAGAGTGTTCGGCGAATCCCAGGGAGATTCCGTTCATGCCATCGAAACCACTGCATGCCCGCGTTGCAGCCGCGCTGTCCGCGACCTGTCTTGCGCTGTCAGCCCTCACCGCAACCGCCGCCTTGCCCTTGCGCGCGACGCCACCGGTATCCACCGACCGCTTCGACCAGATCTACTACGCGCAGCCGCACAATACCTACCTGCACAGCAACAAGCTGACCAACTGGCTCGACGCGGGCTATCGCACGGTGGAGATCGACGTCATCGACAACGGCGAGTGGGAGCTCAACGCGAAAGGCCCGTACGTCGCGCACAGCTGGAACCCCGGCAACAGCAACTGCAGCGCCGCGACCGACGATCGCCTCGGCGATTGTCTCGACGACCTGACCGGCTGGCTCGATGACAATCCCATCGATGTACCGCTGCTCGTGTTCATCGACATGAAGGCCAACTCGAATCCTGCCGCTGCGTGGAATCCCGACGAGATCGCCAAGCTCGACAATTTCGTACGTGGCTATCTCGGCAGCCGCATGTACAGCTACCGCGACCTGGCCGCCCATCTCGCGCCCAACGCCAACCGCGCCGGCCTCAAGACCAAGGGCTGGCCGACGATCTCCGCCCTCAAGGGCAAGATCATCGTCGCCTTCACCGGCGGCTTCTACGGCAACGTCAACGCGCGCATGAACGACGCGCGCGCGCTGCTCGCCGCGGAAAGCCCGGCCGGACCGGCGTCGTTCCTGTGTCCCGACGTCGACGCCGGCGACCCCGACGAGATCTCCGGCACCATCGACGGCATCAGCGCGACGGATTCCACGCTGTACTTCTGCACCAACATGCAAGCCGGTAGCCACGATCAGTACACGCTGAACCGTTCGGCCGAATACCGCCAGATCCTGCACCAGTGGGGCGCCGCCGGCGCATTCACGAGCACCGACTACGCCTGGAGCTATATCTCGGTCGCGCACGGCGCGAGCGCGATCGGCTGGGACGTGACCGAGTCGCTGACCGCTACCACGGTATTCCGGCCCGCATGGCTGTCGAGCATCCCGCTCGTCGGCAAGCGCCGCAGCCTGCCGGGCTATTTCGAATTGCGCACGACCTTCGGCAAATGCGTCGACGTAGACGGCAGCGACTGGGACAACGGCACCAAGCTCATCCAGTACACCTGCAACAGCACCGACGCGCAGCGCTTCGTCTACACCGCCGAGGGCCAGCTGCGGCCCAAGGGCGACACCGAATACTGCGCCGACGTCAGGGGCGGCGACGGCGAGGAAGGTGCGAAGCTCAACATCTGGAAGTGCGACGGCGGCGAATCGGAAAAATGGAAAATTTCGCCAGAAGGCCTTTTCGCCAACCGCCACAACGACTGGAACTGGTGCATGGACGTGAGCGGCGGCAGTTCGGCCGATGGCGTGCAGCTGCAGCTCTGGGGCTGCAGCGCCAGCAATAGCAACGAGCAGTTCGATCCGCGCCTGGTGCCGGATTTCTGAGCATCGATGGAATCGGCCGGATGCGCGAAACGCGCGTCCGGCGACTGGCTATTTGCGCACACGCGCATCGCATCGGCGCGCGCGGATCTCGCCAGCATCTGGCGATGGACCTCATTGCTGCCGCAACAGGATCGAGGGCCGCTCTTCCAGAAATGGATAGAGCGGCGAGCACATCCGGGCTTTCTTCGATTCGCAAGCCACGCCGGACCAGTAGGCGCCGAACACCGCAGCCGCCATCGCGAGGCACAGGCCGCAGGCCCAGAACAACCTGCGCCGGCGCGGCCACGCAACGAATCCCCAGCACGCGGCGGCGAGCAGGGAGTACTCGATGCCGTACTGCAACACGTCGTTGCCAAACGGTGCGAAGCGCGCGCCGAAGCCGCTCTTGGCCGCGATGACGTAGATCGCCAGCAGGCCGACGCCCGTGCCGACGGACGCGATGGCCATCGCCAGCGAATCCACCGCCTGGCGCACGCCGCACGGTCGCGCGGCGGCAGTCGTCACGATCTGACCGCAGGGCGCCTTCGATGGCGTTTCGCGGCTCAGCGCCAGCGCCGCTCGATCACGAACTCGGCCTCGCAGCCTTCGTCGACCCAGATGCCGGCACGGTTCCAGCCCCAGGTGCGATCCTCGATGCAGCGCGAACCGGAGATCTGCCGCGTCAGGCGTACCTCGCTGCCGCGGCCGGTGTCGACTTCGCACAGGCGATAGCTGAAATTCTGGCTGCCGCAACGCACCGCGATGCGCTGGCCGTGATCGTCGTCATCGCGCCTGTCGTCGCGGCCGCCCGAGTTGTAGCCGCGGATGTGACCGCCGCCGCGATCGTCGCGGCGATCATCACGATAGTCGTCGTCGCCATTGTCGTAGCGGCGATCATCGCGGCGCTCGCCGCCACCACGCCGCTCGACGCGGAATACGCCGGCGCAGCCGTCGTCGACCCAGACACCGGCGCGGTTCCAGCCCCAGCTGCGGCCTTCGACGCAATCGGTATCGGAAATCTGCTCGATGATCTCCACGCGCCCGCCGTGGCCGGTGTCGACCTGGCACAGGTTGTAGGCATAGCCATGGCTTTCGCAGCGCACCTCGATGTCCCGATCCCAGCCGCGCTGCGCGGACGCGACCGGTACCGCCAGAAACAACGCAGCCGCCACGGCCAGCGCGGCGGAACGTTCATAAGCCTTCATCGTCAACTCCCCCATGAGTACCCGAATCCTCCCGGCCGGCGCCGGCCGCGCCGTGCGGCGCAACTGTCCGGCATGGCCGCGCGCGTCACGCACGGCTGTGTCCGGTTTTTATCATTTCCCGAGGGCGATGCGCAGCGGCGGTTGGGATCGGCCGCGCCTGGCCGGTCTCCGCCTCGACGCCTGCGCCGCGGCAGCGACGGCAGCGGCCCAACCTGTTCGCTCGGGCGAACCCCGTTGCGATGTTGCACGATGGCCGCGACGCCGAACGCAAGCTCGATGACGGCACCTGCCGCCACGACGCGCGCCGAGCGCGGGAAGGCGCGGCGAAGTCAACGCGGCTCCCGCAGCCGCCAAGGCGTCCGGTCAACGCCAGGTGCGGACCGGTGTCCGCTTGAACAGATTGGTTAGGCCTCATTTCGTGCAAGTCGCGAATTTAAGGCTGACGCGGCTCCTGGTGATCTCGGCGTTGTATGCCTCGGCAAACTCAACTGCTTGTCGCTGCAACTTCATGTGTTCGGCCGAACACTGAAGATCACCGGTTCCTTCAATGACCTTGCCTTCGTCAGCTTTTCGCAGACAGTATTGATGCTGAATACCTGGATAGAAGATCGTGTAGCCGTGCACGCCAAGGTACCGGAGGTCGCCTTTCTCGACTGACTCGTTGGCCGAAAGGAATGGGTCAGGTCTGAGACTCTGTTCAAGGGCTTCAACTACCTGATCGCAGCCGCCTGCTATCCGCACTTCTTCCGCGGTGTAGCGCCAGGCCGCTACCGGCGCGATGGCGGCAATGATGCCGACGAGAGTGCGTGACCAACGACTTCGATTCACGAGGCCTAACGGCCAGATTCAGGAGCGGCCTCGCCGAGGGCGAGGACGTCCCTCGAACCTGTTGTTAGGCCACGCTCCTTCGCTGTAGCAATGCACGCCACCATGTTCAGCGCTACCATTATTGGATTTTTAGACAGCGCATGATCCGCAAAGAGAATCCCGGATTCTTGCAGCGACGAAAGCACGTATGAAGCCAACCACGGCTCCTTTTCAAATGCGGGGAATTGCAACAGAGATTCATTCAAGAGCCCTGCTCGAGCTTCCTGTGAAAAGTTGATCATCGCTACGAGGCGTCGAAGCTCTCTGTCTTGGGCTTCTTCTGAAATGACCTCAAGCCTAATCCCTGCATCCGAAACGGCGCGGATAGTGATCATCAGCAGATCCAGCAAAACATCTACGTGTTCTGGCGGGTACTCCGCTCTTGCCATACAGAGAACAGAAGCTAGAAGGTTCGGCTGCTCTATAAAGATCGCGTCTGCCATTTCCAGCTTGTCCTGGACGGTCATTCTCTCGATCTGCCGGATCGCACCTACAAGATTCGCTTTCGTAACGTGTGGCACGGATTATTCCTGTCGCATTGGTCCTGACGTTTGATTTGGCCGGACCGTGGAGGCCGGCGAAGCCGGCCGGATCGGGCCCGCTAGACGGAAGGGTTTGGCATCACTGAGGGCCTGCTTGCTACCAGAGCGTAAATCGTGCGTTGAGCTGGCGTCTCCTCAGCGATCACTATGGGGCTCACTGTCGAAGCACCTTCTCCATGGCCCTGCCTTTGGCGAGTTCATCGACGAGTTTGTCCAGTTGGCGAATCTTCTGCATCAGGGGGTCTTCTACTTCCTCTACGCGGATGCCGCAGACAACGCCCGTGATGAGTGCGCGGTTTGGATTCATCGCTGGCGCTTGAGCGAAGAAGGCTTTGAAGTCAGCCTTTCGTTCGATCTGATGATGCAGGCCAGCCTGGTCGTAACCAGTCAGCCAACAGATGACGCGGTTTACCTCATCTTTCGTTCGCCCCTTGCGCTCGGCCTTGTGTACATACATTGGATACACAGCCCCGAAGGGCGTCGAGAAGATCCGATGTTCTGCCATCTTCGCCTCTCCTGATGCGATGCGAAAGCGGGGCTTGCGTGAGGCCTAACGCCTGAGTTGAACCAAGCCGCTACGCGGCAGGAACAACGCTAGCAGCAACAGGGCGGCGAAACGTGCACCTTTTCCTTCACACCCAAGGCCGGGTGTTCGACGAAGGAGAAGGCCGTTGGATGCATTGGAACAGTCCCGTTTCGACGCCCTGTATGCGCAGCATCTTAGAGCACTGAAACTGCAGGGCAAAGCTGGCTTGTCCATTCCGGTCGGACTGCCGCCAAAGTGGATAGTTGGATGATGACATCACCAGGCATGACCGGGCTTGTTCAACCCGGGATAGATCGCGGCTGCGCGCGATCTATCCCTATTCGTTAGGCGCGCCTGGTTTTTCCCAATTGCGCCAGAATCGCCTCATTAAGATAAGCAAAAGGCCACATCCTAGCGCGCCCGAGAACCAAGCACCTTCCCTTTCCCTTGTGATAAACCACAGAAGAAGGAAGTTGAGAGCGAAGAATGTGAGATTGAATTCTAATGCACCGTGCCAACTCAGGTGACGCTCTGTGCAGCGGCAACGACGAGTGTAAAGCTCCGAAGTCCTCCAGCTACAAAGAACGATTGCACCGAGTGCGACTAAATACCAGAGACTCATCGACGCTCCTGCAGGCTAGCTTCAATTCACACCCAAACGCGGGGCGTAGTAGATCGAGTATCGCCTGAAAATCTCAAGAACTTTCCTACGCACAGCTGCGCCGTTCTCTGATGCCCTCCTGCGCGGGGCTCGTCCACGCTACCGCCGTTACTTCGGCAATGCGGGGGCGTATGACTTACGTACGGCAGGATGAAGGTGTAACGGGTGAGGCGGACGCCACGCGCAAGCCGGGACTTCTCTCGGAACTGCGCCGGGTGCTGCGAACGAACGATTACAGTCTGCGTACCGAGCAGGCCTACCTGGCTGGATCCGGCGGTTCATCGCGGACAACCAGCCAAACCACCCGTGCGAACTGGGCGCGGAGGCGGTGAGCCGCTTTCTCTCACGGCTTGCTGTCGAGCGCCGCGTTTCGGCGGACACGCAGAACCAAGCGCTGGCGGCGTTGTTGTTCCTCTACCGGCGGGTGCCGGGCATCAAGCCGCCGTGGCTGGACGACCTGATCCGCGCCAGGCAGACGGTGCGCGTGCCGACGGTACTGTCGCGCGAGGAGGTACAGCGTTTACTGGCGCATGTCGACGGCAGCGCCAGGCTCGCTATCCGTCTACGTCGGTGTCGGACGGCAAGTCACCGGCCGCGTTCGCCAGCCGCGAGCCGCGGGTCTTCCTCAGGCGCGAGGGCGATACTCCTCACGCCCAGGTCGCTTTGCCCGCAAGATCGTATCGCTTTGTAAACATCCACTTTCGGCACAATTGTTGACTCGCTTCTGTGGCTGCACGCGCGGACCATGCGCTCAGTTCATGACCTCAGGGGGTCGCGATTCGTATGCATTCAATAGTCATGGGTACTCGTTCGAACTACCGGACGCGGCTGTTCTGGCGGTGGCAGGCGTGGCGCCTGCGCAAGGCCGTCCCGCAGGACGTCTCGCGCTCGGTCAATCTGTTCACGAATTTCGCCGCGCTCGACCACCGCGGCTATGCCGAAACGCTATGTACGCTGCTCGAGACGCTGTGCGCCCGTAGCGGCGGACGCGTCGTGACCACGGCGGCCGATGTGCGAGAGCGTCTCAAGCGCGAGATCGGCCCGCAGTCCTGTGTCGCGGTGCTGGCTACGGGCACCGGCGCCGTCGGCGGCTATGCCTGGGCAAGCGTGACGACCGGCAGCGACGCCGTCGCCCGGTTCCGCCAGGCGCCCGGCCTGTCGGCGCTCGACGAACTTGACTGGGACGCCGTGTCGGCGCTGGTCAAGGATCAGCCGACGCTCGCGTTCTATGACATCGGCCTCGACACGCACTATCGACGCGGTTTTTCGCCACTGAAACTGCTGCTCAGGCCGCTGTTCGAACTCGGCGTGACCTATCGCGCCCACAGCGCGCTGTGGTGGGCGCAGCGCGGCAGCGCATTGCACGCGATCTCGCTGGCCCTCGGCGCATGCGCCGTAGTCGAGCGCGACGACTGCGTATTCCTGCAGCACCGTGATATCGCGAGCATCGCCCGCGTGCTGGCCGTGCTGCCGGCGGGCGAAATCTCCGACCTGCTCGCGCGCGTCGCGCCGGGCCGCCCCGTGCGCACGCGTGACGCGAACGCAACCGTGCGAGCGATCCGGGATCCGCAGCAGCCCACGGCAGCGGAACCGGCGATTGCAGCGGCATCGCCGATCCCTGTGACTGCCGACACGACCGCGAGCAACGATGCCGATGGCAATCGTCCGGGGCCGGTCTGCGCACCGGCGGTGATGACGCCCGCATCGCGGCCGGGCGCCGACGTGGCAGCCCAGGCCGGCGACGACATCGGCACCAAGGTCGCGTGGCCCGCGGTCCTGTCCGACCCCGCACCGCTGCACACGTTGCCGGCGCGACTCGGGGCGGTGTTTCCGCGCCTGGCGAGCTGACAGCTTTTCGCGGACCGCGACGCAAGTCGCCGGTTCGCCGGGCCGATCTGGCCCCGTACATCGTGGTTGCGCGTGGGCACTCTCCGAAACCCGGAGACTGCCGCATGCTTCCCCGCCTATCTGCTTCGTATCGTCGCGCCTGCCTGCGCACCGTGGTCGTTCTTGCCCTCGTGGTCGCTGCGCCGGTGTTCGCGCAGACCGCCGCACCGTTCAACCCGGATGCGAATGGTGGCGTCGCCGCGCTGGTCACGCAGGCGGACGGAAAGATCCTCGTCGGCGGTTCGTTCACCGGGATCGGCGGCGCGGTGCGCAACCGGCTCGCAAGACTCACCGCGGACGGACGCCTCGATCCGGCCTTCACCGCGATCGACGTCGATGGTGTCGTGCAGGCGATCTCCGTGCAGGCCGACGGCCGCATTCTGATCGGCGGCAATTTCAATCAGGTCGGCAGCAGCGTGCGCAGCCGCCTCGCTCGGCTCATGCCCGATGGTAGCGTGGACACCGGCTACGCGCCGACGGTCGACGGCGTGGTCTACGAGATGGCGCTGCGCCCGAATGGGCAGCTCGTGATCGGCGGCCTGTTCACGCTCGTCAACGGCTTTCCGCGCTCCAACGTGGCCGAACTCAACACCGGCGGCAGCCTGCTCGCGTCGTTCAACCCGGCCGCGAACGGCATCGTCGAGGGCATCGCGTTCCAGGCCGACGGCAAGACCCTTCTGAGCGGCGAGTTCACCCAGGTCGACGGCCAGGCGCGCAGCGGTCTCGTGCGCCTGACCTCCGGCGGCAGCGTGGATACCGGCTATGCGCCGAATCCGGATGTCTGCAAGTGCGCGCTCACGCTGCAGAACGACGGCAAGCTCCTGGTCGGCGGCAACTTCACCACGATGGCCGGCCAGGCGCGCAGCTATCTGGCGCGCCTCAACGAAGACGGCTCGCTCGACACGACCTACAGCCCGGCCCTCAACGGCGGCGTGCTCCGCATCGCGCTGCAGGCCGACGGCAAGGCGCTGATCGGCGGCATCTTCACGACAGCAGGCGGGCAGCCGCATGCGCGCATCGCGCGCGTCAATGTCAGCGGCAGCATCGACACCGATTTCACCGCCAGTACGACGAGCACCGTCCTCGCGATCGCGCCGCAGGCCGACGGACAGATCGTGATCGGAGGCAGCTTCACCAGCGTGAGCGACCAGACGCGCCGGCGCATCGCGCGGCTGCATGCGGACGGCGCCGTCGAGATCGCGTTCAACGGCGCTCCAACCATCATTGAAGCGGCGCCCTCGCCGATGGCCGCGCAAGGCGATGGCCGCCTGCTGGTCGGCGGCGCGTTCACAGCACTCGGCGGCCAGGCCGTCAACCGGCTCGCGCGGCTCAGGCCCGACGGAACAGTGGACACGACGTTCGCACCGAGCCCGAATTCGCAGGTCACGGCAATCGTCGTGCAGCCGGACCTGTCCGTCGTGGTCGGCGGCAGCTTCACCCAGATCGACGGCGCTGCGCGCAACCGCATTGCGCGGCTCGACGCGGACGGCGACGTCGACACGACCTTCGATCCGGACGCCAGCGGCACGGTACTCGCGATTGCGCGCCAGGCCGACGGCCGCTTCGTGATCGGCGGCAACTTCGGCTTCGTCGGCGGCAGAGCACGCAACAACATCGCGCGGATCAACGCCAACGGCAGCGTCGACACGGGCTTCAACCCAAATGCCAATGGCTTCGTGCGCGGGGTGCTGGTGCAGCCCGACGGCAAGATCCTCGTCATCGGCGACTTCAGCACCATTGCCGGCGCGACCCGCTCCGAGATTGCGCGGCTGCTGCCCGACGGCAGCATCGACGCGGATTTCCACCCGGGTGCCAACAACGCGGTCACCGCGATCGCGCTGCAGCCCGACGGCCGCATCCTCATGGCCGGCCTGTTCACCGTGACTGGCGGCTTCTCGCGCGCCGGCATCGCGCGGCTCAACTCTGACGGCACGGTGGATACGGACTACAACCCCAATCTCCTCAACAGCGCACGGTCGCTCGTGCTGCAGGCCGACGGCAAGCTGCTCGTTGGCGTCAGCAACGGGACCTTGCTCACGCGGCTCAACGCCGACGGCACCGCCGACCCGGGCTGGACCATTCCCACGTCGACGATCACGAGCCCGATGCTGATCGGCAAGCTCGCTGTCGCCAACGACGGCAAGATCCATGGCAGCGGCTACTTCAGAGATCTCGGCGGCAGCGACGACCACGACAACTTCACGCGCCTCAACCAGCCGCAGGCACTGCTGCAGTCCATCGAAGCGATCGCGTATACCAATGGCCCGGCGCTGATCCGCTGGCGCCGCGCCGGAGCCGCGCCGGAACTGGGCGCGCCGCCCGACGTCGCGTTCTCGTTGGCCGGCAGCACGTATTCGGTACTCGGCACCATGCGCCACAGCGGTGCGGACTGGATCTACCGCGACTACGTACCGCCGCTGGCGCAGACCTTCTACCTGCGCGTGCGCGGCGGGGTCGCCTCGTCCGGCGACAGTTCCAGCAGCGGCATCGACCTGCGCGTGCGGCAGTTCCATCTGGCACACGTCGACGGGATCTTTGCCGACGACAACGAATAGCAGCGCACCGCACGCTGATCGCTCCGCGGAACGCGGAGATTGCGGGATCGACTCACTCCATCGCTATTCCGCCGGGTCCGGAGCGGTCCCCGCAACCACCACGGCGACCATCAGTTGCGTTGCGCTGAGCATGACTGGACCGGCCGCCGCATCGTCGTGCATCACGTCGGCGGGTGCCTGGCCGAAGTACGGTCCGTCGGAGACGAGGAAAGTCAGGCGTACGTCGCCCGCCTTCGGTGGCGCCCTGCGCGCCTCAACAGCCGGACCGAGGCGATCGACGAGCGGCTGGGCGGTTGCGAACAGGTGCCGCACCCGCGGCACGAAACTGGCCACACCATCGATCACGACCAGCTTGCCGCTCTGGTTGATATAGCGCACGCCGCCTTCCTGGAACGCGGCCAGCGCATCCAGGCCACCATCGAACGCGACCTCGACGATTACCCCGAGCAGGATCTTCGGCGTCACCGTCTGGCCGATCGCGCGCAGCCGCGAGAATGCGAGATAGCGCACACGTCCTTCCTGTGCCGTGTCGCTCGCGAGCGACCGCAGCGCGGCCACGTCGTCGGATGCGAGGGTCGCCTGCCAGGTTGCCGGCGTCTGTCCGGGTTTTGCCGCGTAGGCCGCGGGATCGTCGCAGAACAGGAGGTTGTAAATCTCGTTCATCGCCGGATTCTCATACGGCGAATACGGTGGCGCGGCGGCAGCGGCGGAGCTGGCCGCAACGCCCAGACCAATGGCAGCAAGGATTTTTCGCAGCATGTGACTCTCGTTGAGGATGAGTGCCGACGCCGGTCGCGCAGGCCAGAGGGATTGGTGTGCTCCGTACTGCCCTCAGGGCACGCGATATCTCACTGCAGTCGGTTCTTACCGTTCACGCGCAACCCGTCATCGCTGTGCCAGCCAGTGGCACAGCACCACGAAACCGGCTGTGTTCAGAAGTGCCGTTATCCAGAACACGATGAGGAACTGGACTTTGGCCGACTTGTGGCGCAGGAACTGCTGCGCGAGCAGCGCACCGGGCCAGCCGCCGGCCAGTGCAAACGCATGCAGCGTGCCCTCCTCGACGCGCCATCGCCCGAGCCGCGCGGCGCGCTTGTCGAGCGCATACACCAGAAACGTCACTACACTGGCGATCAGATAGACCAGCGCAATCCATCCTGGTGGCTTCCACAGGTGGGAGGCAATGCCGTAAACGAAAACGAACGCGGGAATCGCGAGCAGCGCAGGACTGACGCGACGGCGCGGCGATTCGCGTCTTACGGCCATCCGCGCCCTGGCGACCTGCACCCGCTCGACGTTTGTCGCCCGGCGCTTGCCGGCCGGCCCCGGGGCTATGTCGAAGAAGAAGGTCTCGCCGATCTGCGGCCTTGCTCCGCGCGGCGCGAACGACTTGACGTGGACAAACACCTCCACGCCCGTCTCATCGGTTTCGAGAAAACCGAAACCGCGCTCATCATTCCACTTTTTCAAGGTTCCCGTGACGCGCATCGGACGATCCGTGCTGTGCGGCTGCGCGCGATGTTCGCACGCCCGGCATCATCGAGGGCAGGGTTGCAGGCCGTACTCGGCGCCGGGGCTCACGCCCCGAAGCGCACGTCCGCTGCCGCAACGGGCGTCACGCGTCTTCCGAAGCTCGTGATGTTCGCGAGCGTCGCGGTGTGGTGGGCCGAGATCTGCGCGGCGCTGAGCGCGGCGTTGTCGAGCGTCGAATGTCCATCCGCGACGAGCGTCACCTCGTAGCCCAGCGCGAGCGCGCGGCGGATCGTGGAGTCGACGCAGAAATCGCTCTGCAGGCCGCAGACGACCAGGCGCGTGATGCCGCGCTGCTGCAGCAGTGCCTGCAGTCCGGTCTCGTGGAACGAGTCAGTGGCCCGCTTGCGCAGCGCAAGGTCGCCGGGCTGCGTTGCGAGGTCGCCGAACAGCTGCCAACCCTCGCTACCGAACCGGAACGGACCTTCGTCTTCCTCGTGCTGGATCAGCACGACCGGCGCGCCCGCAGCGCGTGCCGCGGCGCTGACCGTGTTGATGCGTTCTACGACGCGGTCGACGTCGAACGCGGCTTCTTCGCCGCGACATAGCGCGTGCTGGACATCGATGATGAGCAGAGCGGTATTCATGATAGTCGCCGCGCCTAGGCCAACTTCACGTCGTGCAGCTTCCAGACCCGCCCAGCAAGCAGGTTCAGGCGATGCTTGACGATGGCATGCGGCAGGTTGGTGACGACTTCGAGGTCGGTATGCAGATCGGACTGTTTTGCCGTGACGCTCGCATTGGGGTCGTTGGCGCCGAGAGTGGGATCGACCGCATCGGGGTCGGGCTGCAGCGCTTTCCAGCGCTGCCAGAGCGACGGTTCGCGCAGGGCCGCCTGCAGGGTGCTGGCGAAGCTGTCGGGGCTGATGCCATCGAACGAGAGCTGGGCATATTCGCCGCGCGCCTGGGACAGGTCGCCGATCGTGATGAAGAAACGTTGCGCTGCGGCCATCGGATTCTCCTTGGCGGCGGAGGCGGGCTCCGCGGTGGCAGGCAGTCTAGCGCGATCGTTCGTGGCGACGGCGTGGAGGCGTGCCGCAGCACAGCACCGGTGTTGCGGCGCCGCGGTTTCTGGAAACGGCAGCCCGATGTGGAGGCGCGAAGGATTGCCTACCGGGACTTTATGCCCAGGCCGGCGTGGCGCGATCTCGCCTAGCATGGAGGTCTTACCACGGGGAGATACTCATGCTGCTGCGCCATCCGCTGGCCCTCGCCCTGGGCCTGTTGCTCGCCCTGCCCGGCTTCGCCGCCGACAAGAAGGCCGACAAGGCTGACAAGAAGGAAGTGAAGTGGGACGTCAACGCCGCCCACGGCCAGACCAAGTCGGTGAAGTTCACCACCGACGAAGGCACCTGGATGGATCTGGACGTCAGCCGCGACGGCAAGCAGATCGTGTTCAGCCTGCTCGGCGACCTCTACCTGCTGCCCATCGACGGCGGCAAGGCCAAGCGCATCAGCAGCGGCGCGGCCTGGGACGTGCAGCCACGCTTCTCGCCGGATGGCCGCGAGGTCGCGTTCACGTCCGATCGCGCCGGCGGCAACAACCTCTGGCGTATGCGCACCGACGGCAGCAAGCCGGTGCAAGTCAGCAAAGAGGACTTCCGTCTCCTGAACAATCCCGCGTGGACGCCGGACGGCGAATACCTGGTCGGACGCAAGCACTTCACCGGCCAGCGCTCGCTCGGCGCGGGCGAGCTGTGGCTGTACCACAAGTCCGGTGGCGGCGGCCTGCAGCTGACCAAGCAGAAGAACGACCAGCAGGACCAGGGCGAGCCCGCGGTGAGCCCGGACGGTCGCTATGTGTATTTTTCCGAAGACGTCACGCAGGGGCCGTCGTTCCAGTACAACAAGAACGCGCATGACACGATCTACGCGATCAAGCGTCTGGACCGCGAGAGCGGCGAGATCGTCGACCTCGTCTCCACGCCGGGCGGCGCGGTACGACCGCAGCCCTCGCCCGACGGCAAGTCGCTGGCCTTCGTCAAGCGCGTGCGCGACAAGAGCGTGCTGCACCTGCTGACGCTCGCCGACGGCAACGTCAAGCCGCTGTGGGACGGCCTGTCGCATGACCTGCAGGAAGCCTGGGCTGTATTCGGCCCGTACGCGAATTTCGCCTGGACACCAGACTCCAGGAGCCTCGTGATCTGGGCCAAGGGCAAGCTCTGGCGCGTCGACGCAGCCAGCGGCAAGCCCGAAGCCATCGCGTTCAGCGCCGACGTGGACCAGACCGTCGCCGCGCCGCTGCGTTTCGAGCAGACGCTGGACAAAGGCAGCTTCGCGCCGAAGATGATCCGCGACGCAGCGACCAGTCCCGACGGCAAGACGCTCGTATTCCACGCAGTCGGCCATCTGTGGACCAAGTCGCTGCCCGGCGGCACGCCGCAGCGCCTCGGCAAGAACGACGGCAGCTTCGAATACCAGCCGAGCTTCAGCGCCGACGGCCGCAAGCTGGTCTACACGACCTGGTCGGACGAAAAGCAGGGCGCCATCGTCGAGCGCGACCTGGCCGGCGGCGGCGACCGCGTGCTCAGCACCGCACCGGGCTTCTACTACTCGCCGCGCTATTCGCGCGACGGCCGCTACGTGACCTGGTCCAAGCAGGCCGGCAGCTCGATGACCGGCTCGCTCAACGCCGGCGAAGGCGGCATCTATGTCATGCCGACCAGCGGCGGCGTGCCCAAGCGCCTGAGCCACGACGGTGTCGAGCCGCAGTTCAGCGCCGACGGCCAGCGTGTCTATTTCCTGACCGGCGGCGGCCTGAAGAAGAAGTTGCAGAGCATCGGCATCGGCGGCGAGGAGCCGCGCGACGTGTTCGACCTGAAGTACACGGACTTCGTCTCGGTCAGCCCGGACGGCAAGTGGGTCGCCTTCACGGAACTGTTCAACGCCTACGTCGCGCCGATGCCGCAGACCGGCAAGATGATAGAACTCAACAAGGACACGACCGCGATCCCGGTCAGCAAGGTGTCCGACTACGTCGGCTCCTATCTGCACTGGGGCAACGACAGCGGCAGCCTGCACTGGTTGGTCGGCAACGAATACTTCACGCGCGAACTCAAGGATGCGTTCGCGTTCGTGCCTGGCGCGCCTAGCGAGCTACCCAAGCCTGCCGCGCTCAAGGGTGTGGAGGTCGGCCTGCGTCTGCCGGTCGACGCTCCGGCCGACGTCGTCGCGTTCACGCATGCGCGCCTGGTCACGATGAACGGCGAGGAAGTCATCGAGGACGGCACGCTCGTCGTCGAGGGCGACAGCATCAAGGCACTCGGCAAGAACGTCGCCGTGCCGGACAACGCACGCGTCATCGACGCGACCGGCAAGACCATCGTGCCCGGCTATATCGACGCGCACGCCCACGCGAGCCACTTCAATTCCGGCGTGGTGCCGCAGCAGAACTGGGCCTATTACACCAACCTCGCGTTCGGCGTGACGACGATGCACGACCCGTCGGCGACGACGGAAACCGTGTTCTCGCAGGCCGAACTGGTCAAGGCCGGCGACCTGGTCGGCCCGCGCGTGTTCTCGACCGGCACCATCCTCTACGGCGCCGACGGCGATTTCAAAGCCGTGGTCAATTCGCTCGACGACGCGCGCGCGCACCTCAAGCGCATGAAGGCCAACGGCGCGTTCAGCGTGAAGAGCTACAACCAGCCGCGCCGCGAACAGCACCAGCAGATCAATCAGGCCGCGCGCGAACTGGGCATGCTCGTGGTCGAGGAAGGCGGCTCGACGTTCAACTTCAACATCCCGATGATCATCGACGGGGTAACCAGCATCGAGCACAACATCCCCGTCGCGCCGTTGTACAAGGACGTCGTCAATCTCTGGAAGGAGACCGACGTGCGCAACACGCCGACGCTCGTCGTGAGCTACGGCGGCCTGTCGGGTGAATACTGGTGGTATGCGCGCGACAACGTCTGGGAAGACAAGAAGCTCGCGCGCTTCTTCCCGCGCGAGACGCTGGATGCGCGCTCGATCCGCCGCGAGACCGCGCCGGACTGGGACTACTACCACATCGACGTGGCCAAGGCCGCCAAGAACCTGCGCGACAACGGCATCCGCATCCAGATCGGCGGCCACGGCCAGCTGCAGGGACTTTCTCCCAATTGGGAAATCTGGATGCTGACCCAGGGCGGGTTCAGCAACCACGAGGCGCTGCGCGCGGCGACCATCGACGGCGCCGACCTGCTGGGTCTTTCCAAGCAGATCGGCTCGCTCGTACCGGGCAAGCGCGCCGACCTCGTCGTGCTCAATACCAATCCGCTGGACAACATCCGCGCAACCATCGACACGCGCTACGTCATGGTCAACGGCCGCCTGTTCGACGTCGACGCGGACATGGCCGAAGTCGGCGGCAAGTCGCGACCGGCACCGACGTTCTACTGGCAGCGCCACCGCGACGGCCGCACCTTCGGCACCGAATACGGCCCGACCATGCCTTGCCATTGCCCGAAGTCGGGGCCGGGACACGACCACGGCGAGGACTGAGGGCAGCACGGCTCCCCTCGCCGCATTCGCAACAGGGGAGCAGACGACAGGTCTGCGATCAGTGAGTGTGATCTCCCGGCAGCCCCGCGCACCTTGCGCGGGGCTGCCCCTTTTCAGGCCCGCGACGACCGCGCCAGCGCAGAGGCCGGTGCACCGGATTTTTCCACCAGCGGGTGGGACGCCAGTCCACCGGTGACGCGCTGCAGGTCTGCCGCACATTGCCGTAGCGCGCTCTGGCCGCGGGCCTGCGCAGAGCCGACAGCACGGTTGAGCGGAACCCGAACCCTACGGACCCGCCTGGTCGCGCTGCGCCGCGCGCGTCCGCGCCACATCGAAGCGCAGCAGGTCGACAAAGGCCCGCCATTCGCGACCGTGCACGAGATCGAGGTAGCGCTGCTCCGGCACATTGCGCGGGCACCACAGCAGGCTCGCTGTGCGCAGTTGCGCGTCGTCGTGGTAGCCGGCGATCACGACGCAGGCATCGACATCGACCGACGCGGTGCCGGCGCGCAGCGCCGCGTGACGCGCGCGCAATGCGTCCGCAATATCCGGCTTCAGCGCCGTGACCGCCTGCCACTGCTCGAGCGGCAGCATCTGCAGCACCGGCATGCCGTCGTGCTGGCGGTAGACCTCGGCCACGTCTTCGGGCAGCGGCGCACCGAAGCGCGTCGCGACGGCGCCGATCTGCGCTTCGTCGGCCGCGCCGCGCCACTTCATGCCGGGGCTGATCAGGCCGATCCACCAGGCCGGACGCTCGATCGCATCGAGCAGCTGCAGCGGCGTCCAGGCGGCGAGCGCGGCCTCTTCGCTTTTCTGTGCCGCTTCGAAACGGCGTAGCCGTTCGGTCATCAGCTGAACACCTGACCAGCGCTCGCGCAGCCAGGACGGCAGGTCGGGCTGGGCCTGGGCCTCACCTTCGCTGTCGAGCCAGTAGTAGCGCAGACCCGCATGCAGCGGCGGTTCGGCCGTGTCGTACAGCGCGACGGTCGCGAGGTCGCGGTCGTGGCCCAGCAACAGGAACGTACCGAGTTGCGCCGGCGTCAGCGTGACGTGGTCCGGCGTCGTGCCGGGACGCAGGAAAGCGATCGTGCCCTCGTACGCAAAGCTCGCGAGATCGAGGTCCGCGGCCGCGGAGGCCGGCTGTAGCCGAGCCAGCGGATACAGGCCCAGCGCCGTGGCACCGTCCGCCGCACGATAGAACGCCGCGAGATCCGCCGGCAGCGGCTGGCCTAGTCGTTCACGCACTGCGGCGAATGCCGCTTCATCGGCACCGGCGACCGGCTCTTCCGCGATCTCCGGCTGCTGAGCCAGGAGTTCCTTCAACAATGCACGCACATCCATCGCAGCAGCCTGCGCCGCCAGTCGCGCGCTGTCGCGCTCGTAGCGATCGACCATCGCGCCCGCGTCGGCCTCCAGCGTCACGCCCGAGCGCCACACGCTCAGCGACACCACCGCCGCAGCGATCGGACCGGCGAGCAGCAGCAGGTAAGTGCCACCGACGAGTACACGCTGCAGCAAGCGCATGGGTTTCACGTCGAGGCTGCGCAGCGCCTCGGCACCGAGCGCCAGACGCACGGGCGCATGCGGCGTCGGCCCGGCGACGCGGTCGAAGATTTCGAAAACGCGCCGCTGGCGCGCACCGGCGGGCCGCGAACGATCCATTTCCGGATCGTTGCGCAAGGCCCGCAGCACGCCACCGAGCTGCCAGCGGTTGCGCACGCCCGGTAGCTGCAGCAGCGCAATGACGGCCAGCAGCGTGAAGCCGAGCCAGAACGCGAGCGCCGCGCCGACCAGGCTCGCGGTTGCGATGAAGACCGCGCTCAGGCGCGCCGAACCCACCGGCAGCAGTTCCTGTACGACATGCGCGCCGTCCAGCGGCGGCACCGGCAGCACGTTGAGGTAATTGACGAACAGGAAGACCAGCGCGGCCTCGTAGGCAAGGCCGCCGATCGCGCCATTCATGAGCACGTAGATCGCGAGCGCCCAGCCGATGACGATACCGGGCAGCGGTCCCATGAGACTCATCCACGCACGGCGCGCCGCATCCGGCGTGGCTTCGTGGCCGATGGTCACGCCGCCGACCAGCGGCAGCGCGAGCATCTGCACGTTGCGATAACCCGACAGGCGCATCGCGAGGTAGTGGCCGAATTCGTGGATCGCGACGACGACGAACAGGATCGCGGCGAAGCGCAGTCCCCAGAACCAGCCGCCGAGCAGCAGAAACAGCGCGACGCTGAAGGCGAACAGCCCGGCCTGCACGCGCCGCGGCACCGGACGCTGGGTCTGGCGCAGGGCGACCTGGGCCAGCCAGGCTAGCCGCGCCGGCGGCACCGGCTGCGTATTCGCCGGCGGCTTGGGCTGGCGCCACAGCGCCGTATACATTTGCCAGGCAAAACCCGGCCGCGGCCGCAGCAATCCCTGGCTGTCGCGGTAGACCTTGCCGCGCTGCTGCAGCGAGGTCAGGCGCTGCTCATGCAGACCCGACGCCTGCCAGTCCACTGACGCGTCGTCGGTGCCCGCCAGATCGGTTGTGCCCTGACGCGCGCACCAGTCCTTGTGCAACAGCCATTGCGCGGCGAAGTCCGCGCCGCCGATGGTCTGCGCGAGCACCTGCTCGTTCGCACCGATCTGCGCGTAGCAGTCGAAGGCTTCGCTCACGCAGTGGCGGCCGTCGGCAAGACGGCGAATGAACACGCTGAGCAGGCGGTTGGCAAAATGCGGTGCCGGCGGTGCAAATAGCCACAGCGTGTCGCCCTGCTCTGGCTGGCGCCAGACGGCAGCCGGCTGGGCCAGCGTGCCGCCGTCGGGGCTGTCGATCAGGAACCAGTCTGGCCCCTCGAAACCCAGCGCGGCCAGTTCTGCTGCGGCCTGCGCATGCAGGTCGGCGATGGCTTCCGGAATGCGCGGCTGCGCGATGCGCCGCGCCCGCAGCGGCCCGAACACGAACGACAACAAGGCGCGTACGCGCTGCAGTTGCAGCAGAAGGAACACGGCCAGCACCAGGGCTGCGATATCGAACATGAGGGGGCTACAGCGGGGAGAGGACGCTTATTGTCAGGTTCCGCCCACCATCGTGCACGTTCGTGATCCGACGACATCGAGCCGGCAGGTCACGACCTGCCGCCGCGCATCGGGAGCGGCATTCGACGCGTGTGGCGGCAAGGGCGCCGTGAAACAATCCGACGATAGCCGCGGCCCCGCCTCGCCGACACGACGATCCCATGGTCTTTTCCAGCGTCGATTTCCTGTTCCTGTTCCTGCCAGTGTTCCTCCTCGCGCAGAACCTGCTGCCGTGGCGCAATCTGACCTTCGTGCTGTTCTCGCTGCTGTTCTACTTCGTCGGCGAAGGCTGGTACACGGGCGTCATCGTCGTCTCGACGCTCGCCAACTACGGTTTCGGGCTAGGCATCGGCGCCGCGCAGGACACCGGCCGCCGGCGCCTGCTGCTGGCCGCCGGCGTCGCGTTCAATCTCGGCCTGCTCGTGTTGTTCAAGTACACCGGCTTTCTTGCCCAGAGCCTGTTCAGCGCCGGCGCGGATTCGTGGCTGCTGCGCATCCACCTGCCGCTGGGCATATCCTTTTTCACCTTCCACGCGATCTCGTACCTCGTCGACATCCATCGCCGCGACGCAAAAGCGGAGCGTTCCCTGGTCAACCTGTCGCTGTACATGCTGATGTTCCCGCAACTGATCGCCGGGCCCATCCTGCGCTTCCATACTGTCGCGCGGCAGCTGCGCCGGCGCGTGGTGGATACACGGCACCTGTACTACGGCGTGGTGCTGTTCTGTTTCGGGCTGGCCCAGAAGGTGCTGCTCGCCGATACGCTGGCCGGTGTAGCCGACCCTCTGTTCGCGCGCAGCGAAACGCTGTCGACGCAGACCGCCTGGCTTGCCACGCTGTGCTACACGCTGCAGATCTACTTCGACTTCGGCGGCTATTCCAACATGGCCGTGGGCCTGGGCTGGATCTGCGGCTTCCATTTTCCGCGTAATTTCAATTATCCCTATGTGGCGCGCTCGATCACGGAGTTCTGGCGCCGCTGGCACATGAGCCTGTCGCGCTGGTTCCGCGACTATCTCTACCTGCCGCTCGGCGGCAACCGCGCAGGTGCCGCGAAGACCTACCGCAACCTGCTGATCGTGTTCCTGCTGTGCGGACTGTGGCACGGCGCGGCCTGGACCTTCGTGCTCTGGGGCGCCTGGCACGGCCTGCTGCTGGTGGTGGAACGCCTGGGCCTGGGGCATGCGCTTGCGCGGCTGCCGCGCCTCATCCAGCACGGCTACGCACTGCTCGCCGTGATGCTGGGCTGGGTACTGTTCCGGGCGGCCGATCTGACCGAAGCCGGGCGCATCCTCGCGCGGCTGTTCGGCGCCGGCAGCGTGACGGACATGGCTGCCTGGGACCTCCTGACCGGCGAACAGGCGTTCGTGCTCGGCGCCGCGGCACTGCTTGCGCTGCCACTTCTGCCCGCGCTGCTCGGCCGCTACGTCGCCATGCCGCTGATGGCCGGCCAATGTCTGCGCGCAGGTGTGGCGTCGACGACTGATACGTCCGTGCACACCGACGAAGCGACATTTGAAAACCGCGCCGCCACGCGCCGCGCCTGGGCGCAGCCACTGCCGCGGCATCGCTACGCGCTGGGACTCCTGCTCGCGTTCGCGCTGTTCCTGCTGTCCATGCTGAAAATCATGACCGGTGCGTACAGCCCGTTCATCTACTTCCGCTTCTGAGGCCGGTCATGCTGCATATTTCCCGCCGCGCGCGTCTGCTGGCTTGCCTCATGGCCCTGGCGCTGCTCGTTCCGGTCGCCGGCCTGCGCCTGCAGACGACGCAGCAACTGGAACAATTCCACCGCCGCACCCTGCATGCATGGCCGGCGAATAACGCATTCGCCGGCGATCCGGTGGCATGGTTCCGCGACGCACGTGCCTGGCTCGTCGACCGCGCCTACCCGATACGGCATGCCGCGCAATGGCGGCGGCAACTGCTGCTGCATGTCCTGCACACGTCGCCGCAGGGCAATATCGCGCTCGGCGACGACGGCTTCATTTTCCTGACCGGCGTCGACGAGAACACGCGCTACAGCATCATTGAAGGCGCATGTATCAATGCACACACCGCCGAGGCCGGCGCGGCACTGCGGCGCGCGCTCGCGCAGCTCGCCCAGTACAGCGAACGCAGTGGCATCGCCGTCGATGTGGTCGTGCTGCCCACCTTGCTGACGATGTACCCCGAGCGCCTGCCGAACTCGATACCGCAGATCTACCGCGACGCCTGCGCCGCGCGCGGCCGCGGCGAATCACCGCTGCTCGACGTCGCGGCGCCGGCCGGACTCCACTACAGCTTTCCAATGGCCGAACTGCGCGCCGCGCGCGACGATCCGGCCTTCTTTCCGCAGGCCAACTGGCACGCGTACGGTCTCAGCGTAAAGGTCGCGCGTGACAGCTATCTGCGACAGCTAGGTCTCGCGCCACCATCGACGGAACACCTGAAACGCGTCGACAAACCGTCGGAAATCCTGCTCATGCACGGTTTCACGCTGCTGCGTCCGGCCTGGCAGGTCGACAGCGACACCGTAGCTCCGGACGCCAGCGGCAACGACGCATTCCGCGCCGCCATCGCCGACCTTGCCCCGAATCCGCGCTTCATCACCTACGGCTGGAAAAACTCCACGCCGCTGCGCGCGGAGAAGGTGCTGATGGTGTCCGACTCCTACGGCCAGCTCACCGCGCCGCTATACACCGCCGCGTTTTCCAGCATGGTCCAGATCACCGCAAACGACTTCAAGAACACCAGCGTGCCCCTGCTCGTGCAGCGCACGCGCGAAACCCGCGGCGTCGACCGCCTGATCCTGCTCGTGCACGACGGCGGCATCTACCGCATCTTCGGCTGGGCGTCGGCGTTGCAGCGGTCAGTCCTGATTTCGATTGAAGGCGCCCACTAACCCGTGTTCTGCACACCCGCCGCAATGCCGTTGACGGTCGCGGCCAGCGCGAGGAACAGCTCGCCCTCGGGGCGGTCGGCGGCGCGCCAGCGCGCGAGCAGGTCGACCTGCAGCAGGCTGATCGGATCGACGTAGGGATTGCGCAGGCGGATCGACTCGCGCAGGCGGCGGTCGCCGGCGAGCAGGTGGTTGGCCTGCTTGAGTTGCAGCACCGCAGTCAGGGTCAGGCTGAACTCGGCCGCGATCGGCGCATGGAACTCCGCGTGCAGTGGACCGGCCAGGTGCGAATACTGTGAAAAAATATCCATGTCGCTTTTTGCGAGCATCATCTCCACGTCCTCGATGAAAGTCGCGAAGAAGGGCCAGTCGCGCGTCATCTCGCGCATGGGTTCGATGCCGTAGCGCACGATGCCGTCGGCGAGCGCGGTGCCTATGCCGAACCAGCCGGTCAGTCCGGCGCGGTTCTGCGACCAGGCGAACACCCACGGGATCGCACGCAGGCTGGCCACGCCCACCGCACCGCCGCGGCGCGGTGGGCGCGAGCCCATGCGCAGGCGCTCGATCACGTCGATCGGCGTGGCGGCGCGGAAATAGTCGGCAAAGCGCGGCGCTTCGTGCACCAGCGCGCGGTAGTGGCTGCGCGACAGTTCGGCCATCTGCCCGACCATCTCGCGCCAGCGCTCTTCGCGCGGTTCGGCCGGACGCGGGCGCAGGCTGGCGCGCAGCACGGCGCCGGTGGTCTGCTCGAGATTGCGCAGCGCGAGCGCGCGGATGCCGTACTTGCGGTGGATCACTTCGCCCTGCTCGGTCAGGCGCAGGTAACCGTCGACCGAGCCGCGCGGCGCGGCGATCACGGCGCGTTCGGTCTTGCCACCGCCGCGGCTGATCGAGCCGCCGCGGCCGTGGAAGAACGCGATGCGCGTGCCGCTGCGCTGGGCCAGTTCGGTCAGCAGCACCTGGGTGCGCTGCAGCGCCCAGCGCGACGCGAACAGGCCGCCGTCCTTGGCGCTGTCGGAATAGCCGAGCATGACCATCTGCCGGTTGCCGCGCGCGGCCAGGTGTTCGCGGTACAGCGGATCGGCGAACAACTGCACCAGCACGTCCTGCGCCGCGCGCAGGTCGGCGATGGTCTCGAACAGCGGCGCCACATCAAGCGGCACATGGCCGTCAGCGCCGACGCAGCCGGCGACGCGCGCGAGCGCGAGCACGGCGAGCACGTCGGCCGCGCTGCGGCTCATGCTGATGATGTAGGGGCCGATCGCGCTGTCGCCGTAGGCGCGGCGCGCGTCGGCGACGGCGCGGAACACGGCCAGCGTGCCGGCCGCGGCGCCAGCATCGGGCGCAGGTACCTGCGCCGTCGCGATGACCTCGGCGAGGCGTTCGCGACGGGCGGTTGCCTCGCGCTGCGGCCAGGACGCGTCGTCGAACAGCGCGGCCAGCGCCAGATCGTGCGCGCCGGATTCCTGGCGCAGGTCGAGCGTGGCCAGGTGGAAGCCGAATGTATCCACGCGCTGCAGTAGCTGGCGCATCGCCAGCCAGCCCGCGTGCTCGCCGCGATTCGCGCGCAGGCTCGCGGCGATGCGTTCGAGGTCGGCGCGGAACTCGGCCGCATCGGCATAGCCCTCGTCGCGCTCGTTCGCGGTCGCGCTCAGGCGCGCGCTGATCAGGCTCAGCAGATGCCGGTACGGCATGTCGTCGTAGCGCGCCTTGAGCCTGGCCGCGGCTTTGGGCATACGCGCGCGGTATTCGGCGAGGCGCGCGAGCACGGCCTCGTCGATCGTCACGCGTGACAGCGACTGGCTCAGCAGTCGCTCGAGCTGGGCGATGTCGCGCCGGTAGGCGGCGAGGATCTGGCTGCGTTGGGCGGTCAGCGTCGCACGCACGGTGTCGGCACCGACGTTCGGGTTGCCGTCCATGTCGCCACCGACCCAGGTACCGAAGCGCAGCAGCGCCGGCAGCGGCAGGAAAACGGGGTCAGGTTCACTTATCCCATGGGCAAGTGAACCTGACTCCGTTTTCAGCTCGCTGAGCACATCCTCGAACACTTCGTAGAACACCGGCAGCATCGGGTACAGCACGTCGGCGAGGAAATAGCTGACGTGGTCCATCTCGTCCTGCACGGTCGGCCGCTCGTTGGCCGCGTCGGCGGTCTGCCATCCGGCGCTGAGCGCCAGGCGCATGCGTTCCTGGTCGGCGCGGCGTTCGGCCGGCGTGCGCTGCCGGTCGATGTCCGCGATCAGGCATTTGACCAGTACCTGTTCCTTGTCGAGCAGCGAGCGGCGCACGGCTTCGGTCGGATGCGCGGTGAACACGGGTTCGATGCGCAGGCGCGCGATCAGCGCGGCGATTTCCGCCGTGCTCACGCCGTCGTGCCGCAAGTCGCGGATGACCTCGCGCAGGCTGCCGGGCTGCGGCGCGGCGCCGGCGCGTTCGTATTCGCGCCGGCGGCGGATGCGGTGCACGCGCTCGGCGATATTGATGGCCTGGAAATAGGTCGCGAAGGCGCGCGCGAGGTCGGTCGCCGTCGCGGCCGGTGCGGCCAGCAGCGCCACGAGCTCGCCGATCGACGTCTGACTTTCGCGCCGGCGTATCGCCGCGCCGCGCACGCGTTCGACCAGGGCGAGGAACTCGTCGCCGAGCTGGTCGGCCAGGATCTCGCCCACGAGCGCGCCGAGACGCTTGACGTCTTCGCGCAGCGCCTGGTCGGCGCGCGGGAATTCGACGTCGCGCAGGGAATCGCCGGGAACAGAGGCGTCACCGGAAACGGAAGGGGGAATCGCGCTCATCGCTTGCACCTGGGGCGGCAGGCCACAAGGAATAGCCCGCGGCGGCGGGGCTGGCAAGTGTTGCGATGCAACACGGCCAGGAAGATGGGGTATGCGCGGTCGCGCGGACCTAAGCGCGATAGGTCAGCCCGCGCATTCCCCCGCCACCGTCGGCCCGGGTGATTTCGGCGCAAAAGGCCGCGGCACCGCGACGGCTGAGTGCCGGCCGGCGCGGCCCACTTTACCTGAACACGCCATCCTGATTGACTGCGGCCCAGGGGAGATCCGCAATGACCGGCACAGTCGATATCACGCAGCAGCTGGGTGCGGCGCAGGCCGGCGACGCCGCCGCGCTCGATGCGCTGTTTCCCATTGTCTACGACGAGCTCAAGCGCCTGGCCCGCAGCGAGCTGGCGCGCGAGCGTGCCGGCCATACGCTGCAACCGACCGCGCTGGTGCACGAGGCCTACCTGCGCCTGGTCGCACAACAGGTCGAGGGCTGGTCCGGCCGCGCGTATTTCTTCAGCCTCGCCGCGAGCATGATGCGGCGCATCCTCGTCAATCACGCGCGCGATCGCGCCGCGCAGAAGCGCGGCAGCGGCGTCGCGCCGGTGACCTTGTCGCAGGCCGAAGGCCTGGCCGACGGCGCGCTCGACGTGGTCGAGCTGCATGAGGCACTGGAGGAGTTGGCCCGGCTCGATGCGCGCCAGGCACGCGTGGTCGAACTCAAGTTTTTCGGCGGACTGGAAATCGAGGAGATCGCCGAGGTCGTCGGCGTGTCATCCGCCACGGTGCGACGCGACTGGACCATGGCGCGCCTGTGGCTCGGCCGCGAGTTGTCCGCATGAAGCCGGCGCTGACACCGCAGCGCTGGCAGCGCCTGCAGGACGTGCTGGCCGCCGCGCTGGAACTGCCGCGTGAGCGCCAGTCCGCCGCGCTGGCCGCCGCCTGCGGCGGCGACACGGAGCTGCTCACCGAGGCGCAATCGCTACTCGCACACCGTGACGCCGTGCCCGAGCGCCTGCCGGCGATCGCCTTCGCCGGCCTCGAGGCGGAGGCCAACAGCGCAGGCGATAGCGACCGTGGACGGCGCATCGGTCTGTTCGTGCTCGACGATCTGCTCGGCAGCGGCGGATCCAGCAGCGTCTACCGCGCGCGCCGCGTCGACGATTTCGAGCAGTTCGTCGCGGTCAAGCTGCTGCGTGGCCACGATCGCACCAGCCTGCGCCGCTTCGAGCGCGAGCGCGGCATCCTGGCCAGTCTCAACCATCCACACATCGCGCGCCTGTTCGACGCCGGCAGCACACCCGAAGGTGCGCCCTACCTCGTGCTGGAATACGTCGACGGGCGCACCTGGGATCGCTGGCTGACCGAAGCCAGGCCGGATCTGCGCCGGCGCATCGAACAGTTCCTGCTCGTCTGCGACGCGGTGGAACATGCGCACCGGCGCCTGCTGGTGCACCGCGACCTCAAGCCCGCCAACATCCTCGTCGACGCGAACGACGTGCCGCGCCTGCTCGACTTCGGCATCGCCACGCTGCTGCAGGACGGCGATTCCACCGTCACCCGCGAAGGCGGCGCGGCGATGACACCGGCGTATGCCGCGCCCGAGCAGCTGCGCGGCGAACCCGTGACCACCGCGACCGACGTGTATGCGCTCGGACTCGTGCTGTACGAGACGCTGAGCGGCCGCCATCCCTTTCGCAAGCCCGGCGACAGCGAGCGCGAACTGCTGCGCGCGATCACGACGCGCGATGCGGAGCGGCCGAGCCAGCACAGCGCCACCGTCTCGGGCCTGCGCGCGGCCGACGTCCGCGGCGATCTCGACAACATCGTGCTGACCGCGATCGAACGCGAGCCCACGCGGCGCTATGGGTCAGTGCGCGAACTCGCCGACGACCTGCGCGCGTGGCTCGCCGGCCGGCCCGTATCGGCGCGGCCACATACGTTCGCCTACCTCGCGCGCAAGTTCGTCGCGCGCCATCGTGTAGCGGTCGTCACCGCCGCCGCGGCCACGCTGGCGCTGCTCGTGGCCAGTGGCATCGCCCTGTGGCAGGCGCGCATTGCCGTACAGGAGCGCGAGCGAGCGCAGCAGCGCTTCGCCGAGGTGCGCCGCTTCGCCAACAACCTGCTGTTCGACTATCACGAAGGCATCCAGAAGCTGGCTGGCTCGCTGCCGATGCAGGAGCGCCTCGTTCGCGACGGCATCGAGTATCTCGAGCGCCTGCGCGCGGATGCCGGCGACGATACGGATCTCTGGCGCGACATCGCCGCGGGCTACATCAAGGTCGGCGACCTGCAGGGCAATCCATACGGCGCGAACCTCGGCGACTTTGCCGGTGCGGGCAAGAGCTACGACCAGGCCGACGCGGCGCTGGCACGCGCCGAAGCGCGCGACCTCAGCGCCGGGACGCGGGTCTTGCGCGCGCGCCTGTCGATGCGTCGCGCCTACCTGCACTACCAGGACGCAGAGCTGGACCCGGCGCGCGAGCGCACGCACGAATCGGTTCGCGGCTTCGCGGCGCTGCATGCCGAAACGCCGGACGACCTCGACGTGCTGAACGAATACGCGGACGGCCTGGATCTTTACAGTGAGCTGATCGGCCTGCGCGGCGACGACGGCAAGCCCGATCCCGACGGCGCGCGGCGCTACCAGCTGCAAGCCGCGGAATTGCGCCGCGACGCGCTCGCCCGTACGCCTGACAGCAAGCGCCTGCGCTACGCCGTCTACACCAGCCAGCAGCGCGAGGGTGCCTACTGGGTGGAGCGCAATGACATGGCCAAGGCCGAGGCCGCGCTGACCGACGCCCTGAGGATGATTCGCGACCTCGTCGCGGGGGATACCAGCGACACTTACCGGCAGCGCGAGATCGGCGTCGTGCTCGTGCGTCTCGTGCAGGTGCAGGATGCGCAGGGCAAACTCGACGCATCGCTCGATTCGGCGCTGCAGGCGATGAAGCACATGGACGAGCTGCTGGCGCGCGATCCGGACAATGATTCGATGCGCGAAGGCGTGACCTCCACGACGGGCTGGGCCGCGCGCCAGCTCGTCAAGGCCGGCCGTCACGGCGAAGCGCTGCCGATCGTGCAGCGCCAGATCGCCATGAACGAGGCGCGCCTGCGCGCCGCGCCGGACAATCCGGAGATTCGCTACAACCTGTCGTTGGCCTATCGCCGGCTCGGCGAACAGCGCGTGGCGGCGGGCGACCCTGACGGCGCGATACAGGCGCACCGCAAGGCGCTGGAGATCCAGCAGGATCTCGCTGCGCTGTCGGCGGACCATGCGGCTGCCGTCGCGCTGTCCCTCCTCCATGTCGGGCGCGCCGAACACGCCGCTGGCCGCACCAGCGCCGCGCGCACCACGCTGACCGACGCGACCCGGCGCCTCGCCGAACTGGTGAACGCGAAAGCGGTCGGCGCGAGCTACGGCGACGACCTTGCCGAAGCCTATGTCGCGCTCGGCGACGCCTGGGCCGCGACACCGGCCGACCGCGCCCGTGCAGCCGACGCCTACCGCAGCGCCGTCGCGATCTGGGACGGATTCGAACGCGACGGCGCGCTGTCACCCCTGTCAGCAAGCAAGCGTGACCGCGCGCGACGCGCCGCGGCGCCATAGGTTGGGGTGCGTTTCGCGTACCCCAACCCATGTATGGCTGCTTCAGAACGTGATCGTGATCGTGGCCGAGTTGTTGGTGCCGGCGATGGAGTTGTTGAGCGTGGTGGCAAAGCCCGCGCAGGCCGCGCTGTTGGCTATCGGCGGGATCGTGATCCCGCCGCCGCTCATGGTCTCGGCGCTCGCATTCCACGTGCCCGTGACGCCGATCACGATAGGGCCGTAGATGCAGTCGCTGCCGAGCGCCACCGGCACGCCGCTCACGGTGGCCGACTGCAGCTGCAGGTAGACGTTGTCCATCTGGATACCGGCGACATTCGGGGCGACGATCGGGTTATAGGTCGAGCCCAGGTGGATCAGCTGCAAGGTCAGCGTAACCATGCCCAGGCCGTTGACGTTGGACTGCACGCTCGACGGCGGGAAATACAGCACACCGCTGTAGACGCCCGGCGAAGCCTGCTGCGCGCCGTTGGCGATGGAGCCGGACGGAAACGGCATCGGGAATCCGTTGATGACCAACTGACCGCTGACCGGCCGCGGTTCCATGCGGTGGCGGAAAATCCGGTCCGGCAGGGTCTGGGCCTGCAGCGGCAGGGCGGCGAACAGCATGACGGCGGCCAGCGTGGACTGGGCGCGGAGGCGGTAATGAGTCGACATGGAATTCCCCGGGTTGGTGAGCGGCACGGAGGCCGCGCGGGGTCTGTCGACCGCGCGCCAGCGTCCTTACCGACCCACGCACGGAAGCGCGGCGAAAACGCTCACGCGTTGGCCGCGGTATCGCTCAATACGCGAATTCGCGGAACACCGGATCCACACTGCCGCCCCAGCGGCCGTGGAACAGTTCCAGCTTGCGTTCGGCCGGCGTCTGGTTGGCCTCGGCGAATTCGATCAGCGGCTCGAGAAACACCGCTTCGCTCGCGCCGTTGGCGTTGAGCTGATTGCGACGGACAAGGCCGTGGCCGGAAATCTTCAGCGCCTCGAGCGCGAGCTCGCGCACGGTCGCGCCGCGGAACGGAAGCTTGAAGCCGTGGCGCGGCACGCCGTCGCGCAGGGCGTGGCGTTCCGCCAGGCTGAAATCCTTGACCAGGTCCCAGGCCGCATCGAGTGCCGCGTCGTCGTAGAGCAGACCGACCCAGAACGCCGGCAGCGCGCAGAGCCGGTTCCAGGGGCCGCCGTCGGCACCGCGCATCTCGAGGTATTTCTTCAGTCGCACTTCGGGGAAGGCCGTGGTCATGTGATCGGCCCAGTCCTTCATCGTCGGCGTCGCGCCCGGCAGATCGTCGAGCTTGCCTTCCATGAATCGGCGGAAGGACTGCCCGGCGAGATCGATGTAGCGCCCGTCGCGGTAGCTGAAGTACATCGGCACGTCGAGCAGATAGTCGACGTAGCGCTCGTAGCTGAAACCGTCCTCGAACACGAAGTCGAGCATGCCGGTGCGGTCCGGATCGGTGTCGGTCCAGACGTTGGAACGGAAGCTCAGAAATCCGTTCGGCTTGCCTTCGGTGAACGGTGAGTCGGCGAACAGCGCGGTCGCGATCGGCTGCAGCGCGAGCGAGACGCGGAACATCTTGACCATCTGAGCCTCGGAACCGAAGTCGAGATTGACCTGCACCGTGCAGGTGCGCGTCATCATGTCCAGTCCCAGGCCACCTTTGAGCGGCATGTAGCGCTGCATGATCGCGTAGCGGCCCTTTGGCATCCACGGCATCTCCGCGCGCGTCCACTTGGGCTGGAAGCCCATGCCGAGGAAGCCCAGGCCGAGTTCGTCGGCGACGGTCTTCACTTCGCGCAGATGACTGGTGACCTCGCAGCAGGTCTCGTGCACGGTGACCAGCGGCGCACCGGACAGTTCCAGCTGGCCGGCCGGCTCCAGCGTGATCGAACCCAGGCCGCGACTCAGCGCGATCAGATAGCCGTTCTCGCGTACCGGCTCCCAGCCGAAGCGCGTCAGTCCCTCCAGCAGGGCGCCGATGCCGCGTTCGCCTTCCCAGGTCGGCGGCTTGAGATCCTCGAGGCGGAAGCCGAACTTCTCGTGCTCGGTGCCGATGCGCCATTCGTCTTTGGGCCGCGCGCCGGAGGCCATGTAGTCGATGAGCTGCTCACGACGCGTGATCGGCACTTCCTTGACCGCACTGGGACCGGACATACGAGGCTCGCTGGCTGGATGGAACGGCGACGTTGGGGCGCCAACGCCGATCAAAAGGGGGGACGCGCTCCGGCCACTGGCGTCTGCGGCGAACCGAGTGCGGCTTGCGCCGGATCGGCGAATCGCGGAAGACTCGCGCAATGCCCGCCGCCAGACTTGCACGTTACCTGTTGCCGGCGCTACTGCTGCCCGGCGCCACGCTGGCGCAGGAACTGGTGCGCGGCAACGGCCCCGAGCCCTCGACGCTGGATCCGCACCGCTGCCAGGAAGTGGCCTGCGGCAATATCCTGCGCGACCTCTACGAAGGTCTGGTGACAGAAGACGCGGCCGGCGCAGTGATTCCGGGCGCGGCCGAATCCTGGACGCGCTCCGACGACGGATTGACCTGGCGCTTCCGCCTGCGCGCCGACCTGCGCTGGTCCAACGGCCAGCCACTCGATGCGGCGCAGTTCGTCGCGAGCTTCCGCCGCGCGCTCGCACCGCAGACCGCAGCGCCCATGGCCGCGCTGCTGCGGCCGATCGCGAATGCCACCGCGGTCGGTACGGGGACGCAGCCGACCGACGCACTCGGCGTCAGTGCGATCGACGCGCGCACGCTGCAGATCGTGCTCGACGAACCGGTCGCGCTGACCGATCGCCTGCTGCTGCCGATCGCCTTCCCCGTCTATCTGCCGGCCGTGACGACGTTCGGTGCGCAGCACACCCGGCCCGGCAATCTCGTCGGCAACGGCGCTTACGCGCTGTCGGACTGGACGCCGCAGGCCAGTGTCGAACTCACGCGCAATACGCGGTTCCACGGCGCTGCCGATGTCGCGATCGAGCGCGTGCGCTTCGTCGTCACCGAAGATGCCGCGAGCGAACTCAAGCGTTTTCAGGCCGGCGACCTGCACCTGACCGAAACCGTGCCGCCGAAGCCACTCGCGCAATTGCGCGCGGCGTTCGGGGAGCGCCTGCACATCGGGCCGTATCTCGGCAGCTTCTGGCTCGGGCTGAACCTGACGCGGCCGCCGCTGCGCGACGATCCGGCGTTGCGCGAGGCGCTGGTGCTCGCGATCGACCGCGACATCCTCACGCGCTACGTCACCGGCCTCGGCGAACAGCCGGCGTGGAGTGTCGTGCCGCCGGGCACGCGCGATCACGTCGTGCCCGACGTGGCCGCCGCTCGCCTGGCGCGCGAGCCGCGCGAAGCCCAGGCGCGCGCGCTCTACGCCGCGGCCGGCTACACGCGCGACGCGCCCGTCGTACTGGAACTGCGCTACAACACCTCGACCGTGCACCGCAAACTCGCGCTGGCCGTGGCGTCCATGTGGCGCCAGGTGCTCGGGGCACGCGTCGTGCTGCGCAACGAGGAATGGAAGGTGTTCGTGCAGAACCGACGCGCGCGCGTCATCACGCAGGTGTTCCGCGGCGGCTGGATCGCCGACGTCAACGATCCGCTGGAATTCCTCGCGACGTTCGCCGGCACGGACAACCCGCTGAACACGACCGGTTACGCCGATACGCAGTTCGACGATCTGCTGCGCCGCGCCGCCGCCCTGCCGGCCGGCGCCGAACGCCGCGATCTCGTCGCCGCGGCCGAAGCGCGGCTGCTCGCCGCGAACGCGGTGGTACCTATTTATTTCTACACATCCAAGCATCTCGTCGACGCACGATTGCAGGGCTTCGAGGCCAACTCGCTGGATCACCACGCCTCGCGCTGGCTGCGCTGGGCAACCGGCACGCCGCCAGCTTCGACATCGCCTGGCATGCCGCGATGACCATCGCCACCACGCCCGTCGATGCGACACGCGTCGCAGCGCCGTTCTCGCGTCTGGCTGCGCGCATGCGTGCGTTCGCGACCTCGCTGCTCACGGCTGCGTTCACGCTCTGGCTGCTCGTCACGCTGTGCTTCGCGCTACTCCACGCTGCGCCAGGCGGACCGTTCGACACTGAAAAAGCAGCACCGCCGGCGGTGCAGGCGCAACTCGCGCAGCGCTACCGCCTGGATCGCAGCCTGCCGCAGCAATACCTGGCCTATCTCGGCGACATCGTGCGCGGCGATCTCGGGCCGTCGTTCCAGTACTCGGACTTCAGCGTCAACGAACTCATTGCGCGCAGCCTGCCGGTATCCGCCGGGCTCGGTGGCCTGGCCCTGCTGCTGGCGCTGATGATCGGCGTGCCGGTCGGCGTGATCGCCGCAGCGCGCGAAGGCGGCCGGCTGGACCGCGGCCTCATGCTGATCGGCGCGATGGCGCAGGCGCTGCCCAAGTTCGTGATTGCGCCGCTGCTGATCCTGCTGTTCGCCGTGAAACTCGGTTGGCTGCCGGCCGGCGGCTGGGTCGCGCAGGACTGGCGCTACCTCGTCTTGCCGGTGATCGCGCTGATGCTGCCGAATCTCGCCTGGTGCGCGCGCCTGACCCGCAGCGGCATGAGCGAAGCACTGGCCAGCGACTGGCTGCGCGCCGCGCGCGCGCGCGGCTACGGCGAGACGCGCCTGCTGCTCGTCCATGCCCTGCCCGTCGCCGCGCTGCCTCTGGCCGCGTGGCTGAGTCCTGCGCTGATCAGCGTCATCACCGGCTCGGCCGTGATCGAGCAGATCTTCGGCATACCCGGCATGGGCCGCTACTTCGTGCAAGGCGCGTTGAACCGCGACTACACCCTGGTGCTCGGCGTGGTGCTGGTCGCCGGGACACTCGTGATCGCGGTCAATGTGCTCGTCGATGCGCTGCGGTCGTGGCTGGATCCACGCTTGCGCACCAACTAGGAAATCCCCATGCGCATAGAAACCGAATTCGCAATGAACGCCGTCATCCTCGTAAATATGCTGCCGCGAGGAGAGGCCGGCGCATCGCGAAGACTCGCAGATGATCTTTCGGTTCTGTCGCAGCAATCTCCCTCGTTTTTGTTCCGCTACGAGGAAATTGTCGATGACGCCGGCTTGCGAAAATTATTGTTAGATCTGCGACGTGAGTGCAGACGCGGATTGCGTCCCATCATTCACTTCGACGGGCATGGCGATAGCAAGCGCGGCATGCAGATTGGTCGTTCGTCGAATTTTTTTTCTTGGGCCGAATTAGCCAAGAAGCTACGCAAGATAAACATGGCCAGCGGGAACAATCTTTGCGTTGTAATGGGCGTTTGCTCAGGCCTAGATTTGATTCGCCCCATTTCAATTTTGAAACCAGTGCCGTTCTACACGCTTATTGCGCCGCGAAGAGAAGTCTCGACCGGATATTTAGACGAGCGCGTCTCACCCTTTTATCGCGCTCTTCTCGGCAGCAGGACGCTGGACGAAGCGCTCCAGCTGTTTCTGCCGGAACTCGCCTATTTCCACGCAGAAAAAATGTTTCTAATCGTCATGGCCCGTCACATTGCAGAGCACTGCGTTGGGAAAGGCGTTCGAATCAGACGCGAACGCCTCTTAAGTGAGGTTATAGAAAATGGCATTGCAAACAATCCGCGAAATCGACGACTGCTACGCAAGTCGTTGAAACAACAAATACGACCTAGCCAGGTACTTATTGACCACTTTTCAAACAAGTTCCTGTTGGGGCGTCAGTGCAACGTGAGTATAGAAATGATCCTCAACGAACTCGGCCTTCCGTCCGACGCCGCACAAGAAAATCCAGATAGGCAAGATCGGCGATAGAGCATCACAGGGCATACGAGTTAGTTATGAGCGCTCGGCTCAGCCAGCACGTCGTCCTTGTAGATCGCCACATGCGGCACGCCATCGCTGCCGATCCAGCCACGGTACATGCCTTCGGTGTTGAACGGCAGCGCGAAGCGCCCATCGCTCGTGAGTGCGATCGCGCCGCCGTCGCCGCCGGCCTTGGGGATTTCCTGGTTGATCACCGCGTCGGCGGCATCGCGGATGTTTTGCTTTGCGTATTGCACACGCGCGCAGATGTCGTGGGCGGCGACGGCACGGATGTAGAACTCGCCCCAGCCAGTACCGGACACGGCGCAGCGCGCATTGGCATAGGTGCCGGCACCGATGATGGGCGCGTCGCCGACGCGGCCGTAGCGTTTGTTGGTCATGCCGCCGGTGGACGTGCCGGCGGCGAGACCGCCCTTCGCATCCAGGGCGACCGCGCCGACGGTGCCGAAGTGCTTGGCCGTCTCGATATCCGTGTGCGCCTTTTTGTCGGCTTCTTCCTTGAGCGCCTTCTGCAGCTGCTGCCAGCGTTTCTCGGTGCGGAAATAGGCCGGATCCACCAGCGGCATGCCGATGCTCGTGGCGAAGGCCTCGGCGCCGTCGCCGGTCATCATGACGTGGGCGGATTTCTCCATCACGGCGCGCGCTAGCGCAATCGGGTTCCTGATCCGGTGCACGCCGGCGATGGCGCCGGCGCGGCCGGTCTTGCCGTCCATGATCGCGGCATCGAGCTCGTTCGTGCCGTCATGGGTGAACACGGCGCCGCGGCCGGCGTTGAACTGCGGCGCGTCCTCGAGCACGAGGATGGCCGCACTGACCGCATCGAGCGCGGGCTTGCCGGCGGCCAGCGCCGCGTGGCCGGCGCGCAGCGCCGCTTCCAGCGCCGCGCGCGCGGCCTGTTCTTCCTCACGCGTCATGCCTGCGCGCTCGACGCCGGCGCCGCCGTGAATCACGAGGACGGTCGGGGCGACCGGCTTGTCCGCGCCCGCGGCGAGCGTCGCTACCATCAGCAGCGGGACGGCACTGAAGCTACAAAGTATCTTTTTTATCATTTTCGTCGCTCTCAGGGGGGCGGCATGGCGGCAAGTGGGCAGGCATCTGTGGCGCACCCGGCCACACCGCGCTGCTCCGGTCCTTGCATCGTGCAGGTGCCTGGCCATTGGCTTCGCGCCGCCGCAGGGTTCCCGCCTCGACGTCGTAGGTGAAGCCGAACGCGGGCCGCTCGACGCGAAAATCGTCCAGATGCAGGAGGCTGTCCGTGCCGATGCCAGTCACGCGCACATCGCGCAAGCTTAGCGGCTTGCCTGCGGCATAGACATCCGCCGCGCGCTGCGGCTGCAGCAACCAGGCATGGCCGCCGCTGCCGCTGAAGACGCGGCCGAGGCCGTCGCCATCGATGCATAGCGCGGTGTATTCGTCCACGCCGATGCCGACGAGGTCCGGGCGGTGCTTGTCCTGCGTGAGGCGCGCGAGGAACGCAATCAGCCGACCCTGACGCTCGCGCTTGCCGAAATGGCTGTCGGTGATGACACGCGCGAGGTGAGGCAGGTGCAGGAAGTCCTCGACCAGGGTCAGCGCCGGCCCGGCCGGATCGGCGAGCGCCTCGGAAGACACGACGCTGCCGCCGTCCATCGCGCCATAAGCGTGTGCACCGAGGATCGCCAACCCCGCACTCGTGCCGCCGAGTGGCTTGCCCTGCGTCACGTGCGCATCGATGGCGGCGTTCAAGGGCGTGCCCTTCCAGTAGCGCACATAGTTGGACTGGTCTCCGCCGGCCAGGAACAGGCCGTCGGCGTCGCGCACGATCTGCAGCACGCGCGGATCGGACGCGGCGCGGCGGTCGCTGAAGACCAGCGTCTGCGCCGCGGTGATGCCGCCGATATCGTTGAAGAATTCCTGTTGCGCTTCAACCGAGCCCGACGCGCGCAGGATCACGATGCGGCCGTGCCCGGCGCGCCCGATGAACCAGCGGAATGCGTCGTAGGGCCAGTCGCCGCCGCCGACGAGCATCAGGCCAGGGCGCACCGCTGCCGGCCGCGCCGCCGCGATGTCGCCGATTTCATGGTAGCGGTAGCCCTCGCGCGAGGGCTCGTCGTCGGTAGCAGCCGCGGCCGCCGTGGCGAGCAGCGCGAAGCACACGGCGATGCGGCGCAAGCCCGCCCGGCAACGATTGAACACACGCATCGCGACATCCCGTGAGTGAGGATCAGGTCCAGGACGAACCAGCGCGCGCTTTCCCTACGTCGGTGTCGCCATGCCGCGCGACCCGGTGTGCGTGGCGCGCAATCGGCTATCGTCGGCGCATGGACAATGCCCCCGATGCCTGGTTCGTCCGCGAGATCCTGGTGCATGAGCCAGCGCTGGTGCAGTTCCTGCGCCGCCACTGGCCGCACGGCGACGAGTTGCACGACCTGCGTCAGGAGGTCTACGTTCGCATCTACGAAGCCGCCGCGAAGGCGCTGCCGCAGCAACCCAAGTCGTTCCTGTTCGCGACCGCACGGCATCTGATGACCGACCGCCTGCGCCGCGGCCGCGTGGTTTCGATCGAACCGGCGGGTGATTTCGAGTCCTTGAACGTCCTCATAGACGAGGTGTCGCCGGAGCACCGGTTCGGCGCACGGCAAATCCTCAAGCGGCTGGCCGATGCGCTGGACCGGCTGCCGGGGCGTTGCCGCGAGATCGTCTGGCTGCGGCGCGTCGAGGAGCTGCCGCAGAAGGAAGTCGCGGCGCGTCTGGGCATCAGCGAAAAGGCCGTGGAGAAGCAGATCGCCAGAGGCATGCGCCTGCTCGCCGAACACTACTACGGCAGCCCGGCGACATCCGCGGATTCACCTGGCACCGCGGCGCGCGATGCCGCTCGGCGGGATCGGGAAACGCGATGAGCGAACGGAGCAGACAGATCGAACATGACGCAGCAGCGTGGCTGGCGCGCCGCGACGGCGGAGATTGGTCGACCGTCGACGCGGCCGCTCTCGACGCCTGGCTGTCCGCGGCGACCGCGCACAAGGTCGCCTTCCTGCGCCTGGAAGCGGCGTGGCTGCAGAGTGGTCGGCTCAAGGCGCTCGGCGCTGGCCTGGCCGCAGGCGAACTCCCCGATCGCGGCCGCTGGTCGCAGACCCGCTTCGGCCCCCATGCCGCTGGCGTACGCGAGTCCGCGCCGGCGTTTGACGCGACATCGGCGCCGCCCGGCACGCGCACGCGCAACCTGCCGCCGCAGCGCGGCGGTCGCTGGCTCGCCGCCGCCGCCGCATTCGCGGTCTGCGCCATATCGCTGACCGGCCTGTGGCGCAGTTATGAGCAGGTAGAACCACTGAGTTATCGCACGCCGGTCGGTGCGCTGCGCAGCATCGGACTGGCCGACGGCTCCGCCGCGACATTGAGCAGCGACAGCACGATCGATGTGGCGCTGTCGCGCCACGAGCGGAACATCGATCTGGTTCGCGGCGAGGCGTACTTCGACGTGGCCAAGGACCGCGCGCGACCGTTCGCGGTGCAGGCTGGCGACCACCGCATCGTGGCGGTCGGAACGCGTTTTGCGGTGCGACGGGACGGCGATGAAATCCGCGTCGTCGTGACCGAAGGCACCGTGCGGCTCGAATCGGCCGGCGCCGACGGACGCGACCAGCCGGTCACACTGCTGCCGGCCGGCTCCAGTGCGCTGGCCAACGCAAGCGGCGTGCTGGTCCGTGCGGGCTCGGCCGCCGATGCGGAACGCGCGCTGGACTGGCGCCGCGGCTATCTCGTGTTTCTCGATACGCCGCTGGCGGTCGCCGTAGCCGAGTTCAATCGCTACAACACGCGGCCGCTCGTGATCGGCGACGCGACCGCGGCGCAGCTGCGCATAGGCGGCAGCTTCCGCTGGTCCAACGCAGAGCTGTTCGTGAACCTGCTCGAGCAGGCCGTGCCGGTGCGCGCCGAGCGCGAGGCCGAGCGCATCGTGCTGTACAGCCGCTAGTCGGGATTTTGCGGCGTCGTTCGTCATGACTTCCGCTGGCGCCGGGTGCGCCCCTGGCAGGCTGTTGAGAAGCAGCCTGCTAGAGCGATCCAGAATGGATCGCACGAGAGTCGATCGCGTAAGCGATTGATTCGCGGAGAACGTGGGCAAGCTCTGCTTGCACCGTTCGATTGAGAAAGGGGTTTCTCCCCTTTCTCAACAACCTGCTCGGGGGAAGTTCTGATGCTGCGACACATGCGTGTGCTGGTGTTGACCCTGGCCTGTGCGGCGGCGCTGGCCGCCCACGCGCAGAATGCGGCCGCGCCGGAGCCGATCGACATCCCGCCGGGCGACCTGGTTACGGCGCTGGACACGCTCGCGCGGCAGTCCGGCGCCCAGTTCGTCTATTCCGCCGACGAGCTCAGGGGCCTGCGCACGGCTGGCGCAAAGGGCACGATGACGGCCGGTGACGCGCTCGAGCGCCTGCTGCGCGGCAGCGGGCATACGCTGCGACGCGATGGTTCCGGCGCGATGGTCATCGTCCGGGACGCCGCACCGCCAGCGCCGAAGACCGACACGCCCGCCCCCATCCTGAGCGATTCCGCGACGCAGCGGCCGGTAGTCGAGCTCGAAAGTGTCCAGGTGACCGGCTCGCGCATTCCGCGCGCGCAGATCGAAGGCCCGGCGCCGATCACCGTGATCACCGCGGAGGAGATCAAGGCCAACGGCTTCACGACCGTACCCGACGTGCTGCGAGCGATGACCCAGAACGGCGGCGAGACGCAGAGCCAGCAATCGGCCAGCGGCGCGGATTTCTCGCCGGGTGCGCAGCAGGTCGACCTGCGCGGCCTCGGCCCCAACCACACGCTCGTGCTCGTCAACGGGCGTCGCATCGCCGACTTTCCGATGCCGTTCAAGGGCCGCAGCAACTTTACCGACATATCCAACATTCCACTCGGCATGGTCGAGCGTATCGAGATCCTGACCGGCAGCGCGTCGGCGATCTACGGCTCCGACGCAATCTCCGGTGTGGTCAATTTCATCCTCAAGAAAAAGGCCGACGGCACCACGGTCGACCTGCGCCTGGGCGATACCTCGCGCGGCGGAGGCGAGTCGTTCAACCTGAGCCTGTCCAGCGGTTTTGGCAAGGAACGCTTCCATGCGATCTATGGCGTGGAGCTGCTCTCGCAGCGGCCCTTGTGGGCCTACGAGCGGGAGGTCCAGGATTCCACGCAGGATGCGCCGACCGCACGCGCGCGCATCGCCCGCCGCGCATTCCTGCGCACCAACTGGTACGACGAATACCTCGATCCCGGCGCTTCGACCTGTGCCGGGCTGGCGCATCTCAACGACGGCTCGACCTATTACGCGTTGCGACCCGGCTGGGGCGTCGACGGCGAGGACGGCTACTACTGCGGCAGCGACGCGTCGATCGGCTACGGCACGATGACGAGCCGGCGCAAGGGCGTGAACAGCTATGCCTCGCTCGGCTATTCGTTCGACAACGGCATCGACTGGTTCGCCGACGTGCAACTGGGCTATCACGAACTGTCGATGTTCCGCGATGTGACGCAGTGGAGCTTCCAGGCGCCCGACGGCAACGAGGAAGGCTATTTCCATAACCAGGCCACGGGTGACGTCGAATACTGGCAGCGCCAGTTCTCGCCCGAGGAAATGGGCGGACTGGATCGCGGCATGATCCGCAACCGGCAGAAGACCTTCAGCATCAGCACCGGCCTCAAGGGCGACTTCGGCACGGCGTGGTCGTGGGAAACCGCGCTGAGCCATTCGCAGTACCAGTCGACGATCAGTTGGCCGCAGATCGTGGCCGCGCGCGCGAACGCGCTGTTCCTGGGCCCGCAGCTCGGCGTCGACGAGGACGGCTTCCCGATCTTCGATGCGGACCCGGAACGCCTGTACACGCCGCTGACCCGCGCCGACTACGACGACATCGCCGCGCGCACGACGTATACGCCGAAATCGCGCACCGACACGCTGTCATTGACGCTCACGAACACCGAGCTGTTCGCGATGCCCGCCGGCGAGGCGGGCTTCGCCGGCACGCTCGAAGTGGGCGATCAGGCCTACGACCTGCATCCCGATCCGCTCGCGACGCAGTATTACTACTACAGCTGGCGCGATTCCGACGGTTCGGGCAGCCGCGACCGCTGGGCCGCGGCGGGCGAACTGCGCGTGCCGCTACTGGACTCGCTCAGTGTCAGTGCGGCGGCGCGCTATGACCAGTACCGCTACGACGGCCACTCGATCGACAAACCGACCTGGAGCAGCGGCCTCGAATGGCGACCGTTCGATTCGCTGCTCGTGCGTGGCTCCTACGGCACGGCGTTCCGCGCGCCGGACCTGCATTATGTGTTCTCGGGCGAGGGCAATCTCGAATCCTCGGGCTCGGACTACTACCGCTGTCGCACGGAGGAACCCGACGTCGACATCGGCGACTGTTCCTACAGCGACGAAGGCGTGATCGTCACGCGCAGCGGCAACCGCCGCCTGCAGCCGGAAACGAGCAAGGCGTATACGGCCGGCCTGGTGTTCTCGCCGGCGGCGAACCTCGACTTCTCGCTCGACTATTTCGACATCGACCTGCGCAACCAGGTGCAGGACCTGCGCATCGACGGTGTGCTGCAGGACGAGGCGAGCTGTCGCATCGGCACGCGCGTCGACGGCACCCCGGTGGATCCGGCCTCGCCGACCTGCATCGATGCGCTCGCGCGCGTGCGCCGCTCGACCGACGGCGGCCTGTACGGCGTCTTCGTCAACCCGATCAACATCGCGCGCGAACGTACCAGCGGTATCGATTTCAGCACGCATTACAAACTGGAAACTGCGCTCGGGCTGTTCCGCTTCAATGGCAACTACACCTGGGTACGTCGGCACGAGAGCCAGCAGTACACCGGCGATCTCGTCGAGGACCAGTTCGCCGTCAACAGCGGCTTCGACATCCCGCGCACCAAGGCCAGCGCAAGCCTGAGCTGGGAGAAAAACCGCTGGACCACGACGGTGCACGGCGAGCGCCTGGGCCGGCTGCCGAATTCGGATTCCTATTCCGAGGCCTACGATCCCGAAGACGGTGGCAGTCCCTGGATCGGCGCGACCTACCGCTACAACGCGTCGTTGCAATACCGCTTCAGCGAACGCGCGCAGATTTCGCTGGCGGTCACGAACCTGTTCGACAAGATGCCGCCACGCGATGCGACCGCGACCGGCTATCCGTACTACGACATCTCGTGGTTCGACGCGACCGGCCGGCAGTTCTACCTGCAGTACACGCACCGCTTCGGCGGCAAGGCGCTGTAGCGGCGGGGCGCGCAGTGTTACGGCTGCGCCGGGCCACGTCGCGACACAGCTGCGCGGGAGCGACGCCTCGATATGGCGGCGCGCGGAACGCGCTCAGCCCGCCGCGGGTCCCGTCGTCGACAGCCAGGCGGCGATCGCGGCCCGCGCCTCGTCGATACCGATCCGGTCGAGCGACGAGAAGGCCTGGATGGTCGCGCGCGGACACAGCAGCCCCATCTCGCGGCGCGTGGACAGCAAGGTGCTCGCGGCGTCGCCGCGCGAGAGCTTGTCGACCTTGGTCATCAGCACATGGCAGGGCAGGTTGATGTCGCGGCAGTACTGCAGCATGAGCCGGTCGAAATCCTTGAGCGGATGACGGCTGTCCATGATCAGCACGACGCCGCGCAGCGACTGGCGCCCCGACAGGTAGGCATCGATTAGTCCGCGCCAGTGGTCGCGTAAGGTCGTCGGCACCTTGGCGTAGCCGTAGCCGGGCAGATCGATGAGGCGGCGGTCCTCGTCGAGATCAAAGACGACGAGTTGCTGCGTGCGCCCCGGGGTCTTGGAGGTGCGCGCCAGGCCGACCTGGTCGCAGATGCGGTTCAGCGCGCTCGACTTGCCGGCGTTCGAGCGGCCGGCGAACGCGACTTCAGCACCGCTGTCGGCAGGCAACTGGCGCAACTCGTGCGCAGCCAGGCGAAAGCGGGCGCGACGGAAAAGGGAATTGGACATGGATGACATCTCTGGAACGAAGGGGTTCGGCTCTCGGAGCCCCCTTGAGTCAAGGGGGCGGCCAAACGCGTAGCGTTTGGCCAGGGTTGTGGAGATCTGGTGCTAAACATCGAAGCTACGGCACTGACTCCGGCAGCAGTCTCCCCGAAGGGCGGCCAAACGCGTAGCGTTTGGCCAGGGTTGTGGAGATCTGGTGCTAAACACCGAAGCTACGGCACTGACTCCGGCAGCAGTCTCCCCGAAGGGCGGCCAAACGCGT
>NZ_JAVTWC010000032.1:0-19790 GCF_032229445.1 Tahibacter sp. | reverse complement strand
AGCGTTGGCCAGGGTTGTGGAGATCTGGTGCACGGCCCAAGGACCACACGCTCCACGACTTCAACGGAGTACTGCAACGGAGCAAGGCGAATTTGACCGCCTGGGGGGCGCTGGTACAATTCGGCGGTTTTCTGTCCCCCGCCAACGTCAGTTCGCCGGGGATGGCCACGTTTCCAGCCTATGTGGAGTCGAGTGTAATGAGTTTTCGGCACGTAGTTGCTCTGGCGGGCTTGCTCGCAGTGGGTTCGGTCCAGGCAGAAACTGCCGCTTCTCATGCCATCGTCGGCGATGCCAAGGCCGGCGAATCCAAGGCCGCCGCCTGCGGTGCCTGTCACGGCTCCGATGGCAACTCCAGCGACAAGCAATACCCCAAGATCGCCGGACAGCAGGCCGACTACATCGCGCGGCAGCTCGCGCTGTTCAAGTCGGCCCAGCGCAACAACCCCATCATGCTCGGTTTCGCGGCCGGCCTGTCCGAACAGGACATGCACGACCTCGGCGCCCATTTCGCGACCAAACAGGCTACCGCCGGCAACGGCGACCAGGCGCTCAAGGCGCGCGGCGAACAGCTCTGGCGCGTCGGGGATGCGACGCGAGGCATTCCGGCCTGCATGTCCTGCCATGGTCCGTCGGGCCGCGGCAACCCGGGCTCCGGCTACCCGCAGATCGCCGGCCAGTGGACCGACTACCTCGTCGCCAAGCTCAAGGACTGGCAGAGCGGCACGACCTGGAGCAACGACGAGCGCGGCAAGATCATGCCGCAGATCGCCAAGCGCCTGTCCGAACAGGATGTGGTCGCGGTCGCTTCATACGCCGAAGGTCTGCACACGGCCAAGCCGGTGACGACAGCCAGCGCCAAGTAAGGTCGTCTGGCCGGCGGTTGAACACCCGCTACGGCGCGCGCCGTTCGGCGTGAACTCGCCCCGGCCCGGCGTGTCTGTGCCCATCGGCCGACCCCGGGGCAGCGCAAGCCGCCTATGCTCCGGTCACGCAACGACAGTCATGGCCCGCAAGGGCTGTGTTTCAACCAGGAGAACCGGATGTTCCAGCGCCTCGCCCTAGGTCTTTTCGGTCTCATCGCCGCCGCCAGCGTGTCTGCCCAGGGCGGACCGTGGGAGGAAGGCAAGCACTATTTCAAGGTCGATCCGCCGCAGGCTACCGCACAGCCGGACAAGATCGAAGTCACGGAAGTTTTTTCCTACGGCTGCCCGGCCTGCTTTTCGGTCGCGCCGAAGGTCAAGAGCATCAAGGCCAAGCTGCCGGCGAACGCGGTGATGAGTTACGTGCCGGCCTCGTGGAACCAGGGCGAGCAATGGCCGCTGTTCCAGCGCGCCTACCTCGCCGCCCAGGCGCTCGGCGTGGCCGACAAGGCGCACGACGACATGTTCGTTGCCATCTGGGGTGGCGGACCACTTGCCGTCGTCGTCAACGGCAAGATCAAGAGCCCGGCACCGACGCTCGAGGACGTGGCTGCGTTCTATGAGAAGTACGGCGTCAAGGCTGCCGATTTCATCGGCACAGCGAATTCCTTCGCGGTCAATACCAAGATGAAAAAGGCCGACGCCTTCATCAAGGCGGTGCAGGTGGATTCCACGCCGACTTTCGTCATCAACGGCAAGTATCGCCTGAACGGCCAGAGCGCCGGCAGCTGGGAAAACCTCGAAGCCCTCGTCCTGCACCTGGTCGCGCAAGAATCCGCGGCTCCCAAATAAGTCCGACCTCCGGAGATCACCATGCTCAAGCGTTTGATGTTCCTGTTTGCCGGCCTCATTGCCGTCAGTGCCTGCGGCGCCCACGACCATAGCGCCGCCGCGCCGGCTGCCGGCAAGACCGAGTGGAAGGAGGGCCAGCACTACATCGTCCTGGCCAAGCCGACGCCGCCGGCCGCGGGCAAGTTCGAAGTCACCGAAGTGTTCTCGTACGCCTGCTCGCATTGCGCTCACTTCCAGCCCTATGCCGATCAGCTCAAGGCCAAGCTGCCGAAGGGCGTGACGTTCAGCTACATGCCGGTCGTGTTCAATCCGTCGTGGGAACCGATGGCGCGTTCGTTCTATGCCGCGCAGTCGCTCGGCGTGCTGGACAAGACCCATCAGGCAGTGTTCGACGCGCTGCATCGCGACCACAAGCCGCTGCGCACGATCGAGGACTTTGCCGGCTTCTACGCAGGATTCGGCATCGATCCCAAGAATTTCATCAGCACCGCGCAGTCCTTCGTCGTCGAAGGCAATCTGACCCAGGGGCGCGAGCGCGCCCTGGCGTATCAGATCGAAAGCACGCCGACGCTCATCGTCAACGGCAAGTACCGCCTGGACTCCGCTTCAGCGGGCGGACAACCGCAGGCCGTCGAACTGGCGCTGTGGCTGGTCGACAAGGAACTTGCCGCGGGCAAGAAGTGAATTCGAAGTGACGCCGCGGGAGTGAGGCGCGTGCACGGCACATTGCCGTATGCGACGCCTCGCTCTCACACGCGTATTTCCCCGCTCTTCGCTACCGAGGTCGCTTGCGGTAGCCGGCTCGCCCGGCATAGGCTGCATGCATGAGTGTTCCGCCCGGTTCCGACCCCAGCGACGGCGATGAGATCGGGCGATTGCGCCTGCTCAGCTGCAACATCGTCGCGGGCGCCAGCGTTGGCCGTTACAGCGACTACGTCACGCGCAGCTGGCTGCCTCATCCCGGCAAGCGCGCGAATCTCGACGCGCTCGCGCGATCGATGGAAGATTTCGACGTGGTTGGCCTGCAGGAAGCCGATGCCGGCACGCTGCGCTCCGGCTTCGTCAACCAGACCCAATACATCGCCGAGTCAGCCGGGTTTCCGTATTGGAGCCACCAGCCGAACCGGCGCGTCTCGCGTCTCGCACAGTCCGCGAACGGCCTGATCAGCCGCATCGAACCGAGCGAAGTCATCGATCATCCGCTACCGGGCCGCATTCCGGGTCGCGGCGCGTTGCTCGCCCGCTTTGGCGCGGGTGCCGACGCGCTCACGGTCGTGATCTCGCACCTGTCGCTGGGACCGGAGGCGCGCATGCGCCAGCTCGGCTTCATCGCCGAACTGCTCGCCGACGCGCCACACGCGGTGCTGATGGGTGATCTCAACTGCGCGGCCGACAGCGCGGAGCTGCGCGAACTTTATCGCCGCACGTCGCTGACTCCGCCGTTGGCACCGCCGCCGACGTTCCCGAGCTGGCGCCCACGCCGCGCGATCGACCACATCCTCGTTTCGGAAAGTTTACAGATCGATAGTTTGTGGACTTTGCCGCAGGCGTTCTCCGACCACCTGCCCGTCGCAGCCAGCGTGACCTTGCCCCGCGGCCTGCTGCGCGAACTGCGCCGCGCCGCGTGACGGGCGCCATCGGCGCGCGGTGTCACTCATTCACGCAGGGACGGACGAGCCTCACCCGTTCCGCACGTGTCGAACCAGCCGACGCAACGACATGCGAACGCGCCGGCTGGGTGCGAGATCCCACGAACGGCCGGGTGTTCGCGCGTAGTGTGCCGGCCCGTACGTCTTCGGAAACTTGTGGGTTGGCGCACCAAGTGCGACCGGCCCGACGCGCGAACCTTGCCGACACCGGCTAACGGCTCGTCAATTCCTGCACCAGGTCGCGATTGTTGATACGCAGTCGCACGAGCGCGTCGGCGCGCTGTTTGAGCGCGTCGCGCAGCGCGACGTCGAGCACAGCATAGGGATCGACCGCCCTCGCGCGTGCTTCCTCGATCGACTTGCGCTGGTCCGCACGCTGCTTGGCGCTGATACCGCTCTGGTGCAGCTGTTCGAGCTGCGCGTTGAGCTGATCGATGTATTCGCCAAGCACGAGGATGTCGCCAAACTGGCGCTTGACCTCGCGGTAGCGGCGCAAATCGACATTGAGCGACTTTGCGGCGTTGCGCTCGTACGCGCGCGTGAGCACCGGTTGCAGCGCGGTACTTTCGGAAACGTCATCGCGAGCGTCGCGGGCGGACTGCAGCTGCTGCTGCGCCTGTCGCAATGCCTCGATCTCCAGTTGCAGGCCGCGCTGATAGAGATCGAGATCGGCCACGGCCAGGGCGATCTCAGCTTCGACGTTTGCCGTCGCAGCCGCGGGTGCGGCGGTTTGCGCTGTGGCCAGCAGCGGGAGAGCACAAGCCAGGGCCAACACTGACAATTGCAGGGTAAAGGGTCGCATGACGACCTCCGCACTGCCGGGGGAAACCTTGGGCCACAAATTAGCACAAACCGCAACCACGACAAGCGCTCAGTGGACTAGGACTTTCGGCAGGGATGTCGCACGCGGCGGCCCTTCGCGTCGGGGGCAAAACGCCGTGCCGCAGGGACATCGCGCGACGACATAAAAGAACCGGGCCGCTTGCGCGGCCCGGCGATTCCCCCGCTACGCGTCACACTTCCTTAGAAGCGCACGCCAGCCTGCACATAGCTGTAGCGACCCGGCAGGTCATAGGTACCCGCGTCATAGCCATTGAGCGAGCACGAAACGCAGATCGGCGGATCCTTCGCGAACAGGTTGTTGACACCAGCCGACAGGGTGAAATCGAAGCTGACCGGCAGCTTCCAGTTCACGCGCAGGTCGTGGAACGTCGTTGCGCCGAGGTGATTGGTACCACCCGACAGATCAGCCAGCGGATCACTGCATACCGCGCCGGCGCCAGTCAGATCCGGGTTGCAGTTTTCGGTCAGGCCCGACAGATAGCGTGCCGTCCAGCGCGCGCTCCAGGATTCCGATGCCCAGCTCAGACTTGCGGTCGTGCGCCACTTGTTAATCGCGCGGTCGGCCACTTCGACGCCGACGGTCAGCGGCTCAGCGAGGCCGGTGTCGTTCGCGACGGCGCTGTACTTGTCGACATAGGTTGTCGACAACGATGCGCCGAGCGTGCCGAAGCCCCACTCCGGGCTCATCCAGTTGACGCCGATGTCGTAGCCCTGGGTGTCGATCGTGCCGAGGTTGGTCAGCGTGTTGTTGAAACTGACGATGTCACCCGAAACGCCACGCACGATGCCGTTGCAGAAACCGGCCGCGTTCGTCGCCACGCAACGGTCGAGCTGGGTCTGCGCGTCGGGGGCCTGGATCGCGTCCTCGACTTCGATCTTCCAGAAGGTCAGGTCGAAATCGAGCTTCTGCGACCAGCCGTTGTTCTCAGCCCAGCTCGGGCTGTAGACCACACCCGCCGTGATCGACTCGGAGCTTTCCGGCGTCAGCAGCAGGCTGCCGCCCGTGCGTGTGGAGATCTGCGTATTGGCCTGCTCGAACGTGGCCGGATTTGGCACGCCCTGGGCAATACAGTTGGTCGCGGCCTGGCCGGTCGCGCCGTTGCAAGGATCCGAGATGGTCGCGTCGAAGCGCGCCGGCGAGCCGTAGAGTTCACCGATCGACGGTGCACGGAAGCCTTCGGCCCAGGTGCCGCGCAGGGTCAGGTCTTCCACCGGCTGCCAGCGGATGCCGAACTTGTTGTTGGTCGTGCCGCCGAACGTGGAGTAGTCCGAATAGCGCGAGGCCACCGACAGGTCGAGGCTCTTGGCGCCGGCGACATCCTTGAGCAGGGGTGCGTTGAGTTCGAGGTAATACTCGTCGACGTCGTAGGCACCGGAGGTCGGCAGCGACGGAACGCCGTTGCCTTCGCCGGCGACGACGATCGCGTCGGGCGAGTAGGAGCCTTCCTGCTCGCGATGCTCGTAGCCTGCCGCGAACGCCAGAGAACCGGCTGGAAGTTCGAACAGGTCGCCGGAAATGTTGGCCGACAGCACTTCCAGCGAGTTTTCGCTGGTGTCTTTCTCGATGAAACTGATGTAGTTGAGCATTTCCGGCGTGATCGAGCCCGGACCGCCGAAGATGTTCAGCGGAACGCACGGCGCGGTGCAGTTGGCAATCGGGCCGAGCGCGCGCGCAATGTGGGCGATGTTGTAGGTGCCCTGGACGGTCTGCGTCGCCTTGTTGTCGCTGTTGACGTAGTTCACGTCCCAATAGAAATCGCGGTCGCCGGCACCGAAGCTGCCTTCGAGACCCGTGGCGAAGTAACGCGTGTCGACATCCTGGCTGAAGATACGCGGGCCACCTTCAACGGGACGACGGCCGAGACCGAGCAGGTTGGTGCTCGGATCCAGCGTGAAGCCGAACGGGTTGAACGGGTTGGTCGCGTCGACGCCGGTGATGAGGCCGAGGTCGCTGGTGTTCAGCGCCGAACCCAGGCCAATCGGCTCCGGAGCCGCCTGATTCTTCGATTTGCGGCTCGTGTAGCTGCCCTTGAGGTACCAGCTGACGTTGTCGGTGACTTTGTAGCGCGCCTGACCGAACAGGCCGTCGCGCGTGCTCGGCGTCAGCAGCAGGTTGTACGGCGCGAAGTTGAACCGGTCAGCCGTGCCGAAGCGATGGAAGCCGCTCGGGAACGGCTGCACGCCGTTGGTCGTGCCGTTCGCCGCGATGTTGCAGACGCCGCCGGGGCACAGGCCGCCGTAGGTTTCGCCTTGCGGCGCAAGGAAGATCGTGCGCGTGTACGGGATGTACGAGCTGCCACCCGAGAGGCCTGCGCCCGGCGTCGGGAACGAGGACTGCGCCCAATCGGCCGAACTGATCGACTTTTGCTCGTAGTGGCTGATGTCGAGGAAGAAGTCGAGCCGGTCGGTGCTGCCGCCGAGCGACAGGTTTCCGGTCGTGGTTTCGCCGCCGTCCTTGGAATAGTCGCCATAGGAGATATTGGCGCTCATGCCTTCGGACTTGCGCTTGGTGATGATGTTGATCACGCCCGAGATCGCATCCGAGCCGTACAGCGACGAGGCACCGTCGGTCAGGATCTCGATGCGTTCCACGGCGCTGGCCGGGATGGTGTTGAGGTCGACCGCGGCCGAGACGCCGGAGCCCGAGGACTCGTTGACCCAGCGCAGGCCGTCAACGAGGACAAGGGTGCGCTTGGCGCCGATGTTGCGCAGGGAGATCGTGGTCGAGCCCGAACCCACGCCACCGCCGTCTGCCGGAAAGCCGAAGTTGCCGGCCGAATTGAATTTGGTGTTGAGCGAGGAACCGCTGACCGAGAGGCGCTGGATCACGTCGCCGATGGAACCCAGGCCGGTCGCCTCGATGTCACGCGCGGTGATCGTGACCACGGGCGTCTGGCCTTCGAGCTCGGCCTTCTTGATACGCGAACCCGTCACTTCGACGGCTTCGAGTTTGGTGGTGTCGTCGCCGGAACGGTCGCCCTGGGCGAACGCGGGAGCGGCGGTGCCGGCGAGAAGAGCTACGGTGAGGACATGAATGCTCAGGGCGAGCTTGTGACGGTGCAACACTTTCATCGGTAACTCCCAATTATTGGTGACCCGAAAACCGAAGTGGATTTACCGGCCGACACCTGCCACAGCCCCACGGCGCAAGCGCCCACTGCAACATCGCCATCCGGATTTGGTCGCGCCGATACCGTTCCCCCGAACGGCCGCGGCCGGAGCGCTGGGCTCCCGCGTAACGCCTCGCTCAGCGGATATCCGCGCGAGGAGTTAAGGGAATGTAAAACACTTTGTCCGGACTTGACTAGAGCAGTCCCCAGACGGACTCGTCTGGCCCCCGGAGGATTAGCCGCTGAACGCGACCACCAGTCCCATCAGTACCAGGAACGCCGCAAATACTTGCTTGAGCGCGGCCCCCGACAGCGCATGGGCGAGACGCACACCCTGCGGGGCAACCAGGATCGAGGCCAGCGCGATGCCGGCCACGGCGGGAAGGTAGACGAAACCGAGGCTGCCGGAAGGCAGGTCGGCGGCGACGCTGTGACCGCCGTAGACGAAGCCGAGCGCACTGGCGACGGCGATCGCGAAACCGCAAGCGGCGGAGGTGCCGACCGCGCGCACCGGCGCGACGCCGAGCCAGACCAGCAGCGGCACGGTCATGCTGCCCCCGCCGATGCCCACGAGTGCCGCCACGATGCCGATGGCTATACCGGCGCCAAACAGCAGCAGGCCCGTCGGCGCGAGGTCTCCCTCGGACCGGCCTGGCCTGACCTGTCCGTAGCGGAGCTGCGCCGCAGCGACAAGACAGTAGCCGGCGACGAAAATCCGCAGCGCGTTGCCAGGCAGGTGACTCGCCAACTGCGCGCCGCCGAGGCCACCGAGCACCAGGCCCGGCGCCAGCGCCTTGACGCTGGGCCAAAGCACGCTGCCGCGCCGGGCGTGCGACCGGGTCGAGGAAACCGAGGTCAGGATGATGCTCGCCAGCGACGTGGCAAGCGCGACGTGCATGACATGGTCCGGCGCGAAACCGCGCAGTGGCAGCAGCCAGGCCAGCGCAGCGACGATGATGAGGCCGCCGCCGACCCCGAGCAGTCCGGCCAGCAGACCGGCGGCAGCGCCGATGGCGAGGTACAGCGCGATGTCGAGAATCATGCAGGTCCTTGTTAGCGGTTGCGCGCCGTGTACGTCAACGCCATGCGCGGCGTCATGCCCTGAAATCGTGCAAAAACCGGAGAAACCACATGAACAGTGGTTGGTAGTTTGGCGCCAGGACACTAAGATCCGCGCATGTCACGTGCAAGCCCGCTCACGCGTTTCCGCCGCCGACGTTGGTCGCGCTGGCTACTGTGTCTCACCGCCCTGCTGCCGTCCTTCGCCCTTGCCGCAGACCGCACCCAGGAGCGCCAGGCGTTCCGTCGCGCACTCGAGGCGATCGAGCGCGGCCGCGGCTGGAAGGCCGAGGCGGCCGTACTCGTCGATTATCCGCTGCTGCCTACCTTGCAGGCGCGCGAACTCGCCAGGCAGCTCGATACGCTCAAACGCGAAGACATCCAGGCCTTCGTCGCACGAGCGCCCGACGCGCTCGCTACCGAGGACTTGCGCAAGGCATGGCTGCTGCAACGTGCCGAAAAGAAACAATGGGAAGATTTCCGGGCTGTCTATGCCGACGGCCCCGATCGCGAGCTGCGCTGTCACGCGCTGAATGCGCGGCTGGCCGGCGGCGGCACGCTCAACTGGACCGAGGATCTCGACGCGCTGTGGAACGAGGACCGGCCGCTGCCCGGAGCCTGCGAGCCGGTGCTCGACTGGGCCACACAGAACAAGTTGCTCGACACGGCCAAGCTCTGGCAGCGCATCGATCGCGGCCTCGCCGCCGGCAAGGCCGCGATGGTCGATCCGTTGGCGCGTCGCCTGCCCCCGGCGGACAAGCCGGCGGCCGATCGCCTTTCGTTGGCCTTGCGCGATCCGGGCGCTGCGCTGAAGCAAGCCAACGCCTGGCCCGACGATGCACGTCACCGGCGAGCCGCCGTCATGGCGCTCACCCGTCAGGCTCGGCGCGATTCGGCGGGCACGGAGGCAAACTTCACCGCGCTGGCCAAGCATTTCCACTGGACTGCCGCCGACCGCGGTGACGTTGATGCCGCCTTTGCGCTGTATCGCGCGACCGAGTTCGATGCGGACGCGCTCCAGCGTTTGGCCAACCTGCCGACCGGTGCCCAGACCGACGCGACGCGCGAATGGCGCGTGCGCGTCGCCCTGGCCGCCTCGGACTGGACCGCGGCGCTGCAGGCACTGGATGCACTCGGCGACAAGCAGAAGACCGACGAGGAATGGCGCTACCTGCGCGCCCGCGTGCTGCGCAAGCTCGACCGCGGCGATGAAGCGGACGTGCTGCTGGGCCCTCTCGCGCGCGAAGCGAATTTCTACGGCTTCCTGGCTGCCGACTGGACCAACCAGCCGTATGCGATCTGCTTGTCGAGCCTGGTGTCGGATCGCGCCGCCGAGCAGCGCCTACTGGTCGACTATGGCCTGGCCCGTGCGTTCGAATGGAGAGCCCTCGACGACGCGCGCGAGGCGCGCCGCGAATGGGACTACACGCTGGCCCGGCTGACCCCGGAACAGCGGCGCCTGGCCGCCGACCTGGCCTATCGCGAGGGCTGGTATGACCGCGCCGTATTCGCACTGAACAAGGGCGAGGAACTGCGCTACTACGAGCAGCGCTTTCCCCTGGCGCGCGAGCCGCAGATCCGCCGCGCCTCGCACGAGACCGGGCTCGATCCGGCCTGGACCTACGCGATCATCCGCGCCGAAAGTGCCTGGGTCGAAGACGCGCGTTCTAGCGCCGATGCCTACGGACTCATGCAGCTGCTGCCGGCGACGGCCGCGCGCGTGGCCAAGGGCGCTGGCATCGCCTACACCCGCGCCGAAGACCTTTATCACGGCGACACCAACATCGCGCTCGGCACACGTTATCTGTCGCAGATGGCCGGGCGCTACAACGGTGCGCCGTGGCTGGCGAGCGCCGCCTATAACGCCGGCCCGGGCGCGGTCGAGCGCTGGCTGGCCCAGCGCGGCCAGCTCGAGCCGGATTTTTTCATCGCGAGCATTCCGTACAAGGAAACGCGCGAGTACGTCGCCCGCGTGCTCGCCTTCTCGGTGATCTACGACTGGCGCATGAATGGCAAGGCGCTCGCGGTGGCCGCCCGCCTGCCGCGCTACGGTCAGGATTACGCGGCTCCCGGCCGCGAGACGCCGCGCAAGACGGTTACTTGTCCGGCACCGGCGACGGCCGACACGAAACCGGCCTCGCCTGCACCGGTCGCGCCGGGCGCGTGAACTATTGCCCGACGACCTGCGGCCGCATCGGTCCGAACAGGGCCAGCACCTCCTGCTGCAGCACCGCGCTGACCTTGACCTCGGTCATCGCCGCGATCAGGTCCTCGACGAAGAAGTCGAAATCCTGGTCGGTCAGGTTCATGCCGGAATGCGCTTCTTCCATGCTGCGGCCGGAATAGCTGCAGGGACCGCCGGACGCGGCGCAGATCTGCTCGATCAGCAGGCGGCGCAGGTCGACCAGATCGGTATTCTCGAAAAAGATACTGATGCGCAGATCGCCGTGCACATGCCGGAGCGAGGCGTCGACCACCGCCTCTATGCCGGTCGCCCCGCCGAGGCGCTGGTACAAGGTGTCGTTCTTCACAACGGTCTTTTGCGGCGTGGAGGCACACGCAACCAGCAGCAGGGCAAGCAGACAAGGCAGCAGCGTCTTCACGGCGGTTCCCGGCGGGTTGGCTTCTGATGGCTCGGAGTGTAGGGCGGGGCGTCGCAGCCTCCAACCACGGCATTCCGCGGTCGCGGCCGGCTCTATGGGCGAGCCGCCCAGGACTGCCGCGCCGCACACGCTGCTAAGCTCGGCGATCGGAATTCGCAAGGGACGCAGACCGATGCAGATCTACCTCGTTGGCGGTGCCGTGCGTGATCGCCTGCTGGGCCGCCCCGCCAACGATCGCGACTACGTTGTGGTCGGCGCCACGCCGCAACAGATGGCGGAGCAAGGCTACAAGCCAGTCGGCAAGGACTTCCCGGTGTTCCTGCATCCACACAGCGGCGAGGAATACGCGCTGGCCCGCACCGAGCGCAAAAGCGGGCGCGGCTATGCCGGTTTTGCGTTCGATACCAGCCACACGGTCACCCTCGACGACGACCTGCGCCGACGCGACCTCACCATCAACGCCATGGCCGAGGATGCGGACGGCCGTCTCGTCGATCCGTTCGGCGGTGCGCAGGATCTGGAACGTCGCGTGTTGCGCCATGTATCGGACGCCTTCGTCGAAGATCCGGTGCGTCTGCTGCGTGTGGCGCGTTTCGCTGCCCGCTACGCACCGCTCGGCTTCACGCTGGCGCCGGAAACCCAGGACTTGCTGCGGGCGATGGTCCACAACGGCGAAGTCGATCATCTCGTCGCCGAACGGGTCTGGGCCGAGACGCGGCGCGCACTCACCGAGCCGCAGCCCTCCGCGTTCCTGCGCGTGCTGCGCGATTGCGGCGCGCTCGGCCGGCTGTTTCCGCCGATCGATGCGCTGTACGGCGTGCCACAGCGCGCCGAATACCATCCGGAAATCGACACGGGCATTCACACCGAGATGGTTGTCGACATGGCTGCGCGCCTGGCGCCGGGCGATGCGCTCATCGGCTGGTGCGCGCTGGTGCACGATCTCGGCAAGGCGCTGACGCCAACGGAACAGTGGCCCCGCCATGTCGGCCACGAAGCCAGCGGCGTCGCGCCGATCCGTGCGCTCGGCGAGCGCTACCGACCGCCCACCGAATTCGTCGAACTGGCCGTGTTGTGCTGCCGCCTGCACCTCAATGCGCACCGGGCTTTCGAATTGCGTCCTTCCACTGTCGTCGAGCTGTTCGAGCAACTGGACGGGTTCCGAAAGAAAGAACGTGTCGAGCAGTTCCTGCTCGTGTGCAGTGCCGACAAACGCGGCCGCCTGGGCTTGAACGAGGCGCCGTATCCGCAGGCTGACTGGCTGCGCCGGGCGTTCGCGGCTGCCGCTGCCATCGACGCCAAGCCCTTCGTCGCGCGGGGCCTGACCGGACCGGCCATCGGCGAGGCCGTACGGCGCGAGCGGATCGCTATTGTGTCGGCGCTCAAGCCGCCGGCTGAACCTCGAAACGGTTGAGCAGGTTGCCCAGGCGTGTCTGTGCCAGCAGAAGTCCGATGACGACGCCGACGCAGTCCGCGACGAGATCCCATCCGTCGGCGCTACGGTACGGCACGAGGCTTTGCAGCAATTCGATGGCGAATCCCACCGCCGCAAGACCTGACGCGCAGCGCACGCGGTCCCGGCGGCCGGCGTAGATCTGCGCATACCAGAGCATCAGCAACGCAAACGCCACCGCATGCGCGATCTTGTCGCCCAACGCGATACTGCCCATCCCCGGCGGCGCCGGCAGCAAGGCGACGGCGATCGACGCGAGAATTAGCGCGCGGCCACCGACCCGCCACAACCACAGATGCCGCAAGGGGCGTGGATTCCACTTCATGGCAGGGATCTCGCAGCAAAGGTTGGCGCAGCGTCGCGCGCACCGCTGACGCGTGCGCGGCGGGCTTCGGGCGATTTACGGGCAATCCGACGCGAGAACTGCACCGTGCTGGCCGGATCATGCGCAACGTCCTGCACGCGAATGCCAAGCTGATCGGCACGACCATGTCCCAAATGGCACGTTGTCGAATCCACGACGGGCGATACCTCCATCAGCGTTCGAATGCCATGACCTTGAACGTCTCGCCCATTTCCGCCGGCAAGGTCAGCCGCTTCACTTCCTGCGACAGCCGGTAGCGGGTGGCCTCGTCCCCAGCGGACGCGTAGGCCTGCGCAAACACCGCATCGAGGCCGTTGGCCATGAGGAAGTCGGCCTGCGTACCGAGGCCGACGATGCGGAACCCGGCTCCCGTCGCGGCTTCGGCCAGAGCGCTGAAATCGACGAAGGCGGTCAGGTCCTGCAGGCCGACGCGCGACAGCACGTCCGTATGCGCGCGATGCCGATAGGTCGCCATCAGGGTGCCGCCGCGACGATCGTCACGATAGAACTCGCGTCGCGCATAGCCGTAGTCGACGAAAAGCGCCATGCCGCTTTGCAGTCCTCCACAAACCGCCTGGATCCAGTAGGGCAGCTGCGGCAGCACTTCAGAGCGGTAGCCGTCGGCGAGGCCATGGCCGAGGTCGCGCTCGATATGCCGCACGGCATTCGCGGTGAAACCGTCGGCGGGCAGATCTATGCTGGTGAAGCCTTCGTCGTCCGCATCGATGACATGCTCCTCGAACACTTCACCATCGCGAATGCCGAAGCGCGTGGCCGGCAAGGCGTCGAGCACTTCGTTCGCAAACAGCACGCCCTGCCAGTCGTCTTCAGGCGGGCGATCGATCCAGTGCACCCGCCGGGCGATATCGCCCGGCAGTTGCTGCAACCGCTCGCGCTGCCGCTGGCGCAGGTCGGCGCTGGGCTCGAGCAATCCGTAGCGCGCAGGCAAGGCATCCAGATGGGCGAGTTCGCGCAGGCAGTCTTCGGCGAAGGCACCGCTGCCGCCGCCGAGCTCGATCATCTGTGCGTGCCCGCCTATATTGCGCAATGCTGGCGCGATCGCGCGCGCGACACAGCGCGCGAAGATACTGCCCAGTTCGGGCGCCGTGATGAAATCGCCCGCGGCGCCGAACTTGGTTTTGCCCGCGCTGTAGTAGCCCAGTCCCGGCGCATACATCGCCAGTTCCATGAACCGCGAGAACGGCAACGGCCCTTTCGCCGCCATTTCGTTGCGAATGAATCTCGCGAGCGCGGCGCTATGCTCGCGTTCGGCAGGAGTCGGTTCAGGCAGATCAATGCGCAAGGCGGGTTTTCGCTGCTAGGGTGTGCGGCAATCGCGAAGGCGCAAGCATAGCCGAGGTGCAGCAGATGACCGATACCCGTCCCGTGGCGCTGGTCACCGGCGCAGCCAGACGCATAGGTGCGAGCATTGCGCGCACTCTGCATGCCTCCGGCTACGATCTTGCGCTGCATTGCCGTCGCTCGCGTGCGGAACTCGATGACCTCGCGAAGGAGTTCGATCTGCAGCGGCCGGGCAGCGTACTGGTACTGCAGGCCGACCTGACCAGTGTGGAAATGCTGCCGGACCTGGTCGACGCGGCGCTCGAACGTTTTGGCCGCCTCGATGCGCTGATCAACAATGCCTCGGCGTTCGAGGCGACCCCGGTCGGCAGCGTGACGCCGGCGCAATGGGATGAACTGTTTGCCAGCAATGCGCGTGCGCCGTTTTTTCTCGCCCAGGCCGCGGCCCCGGCGCTCGCGCAAGCGGGCGGCTGCATCATCAACCTTGTCGATATTTATGCGGAACGTCCGCTGGCACGGCACCCGGTCTACTGCATGGCCAAGGCGGCGCTCGTGATGATGACGCGCGCGCTCGCGCTGGATCTTGCGCCGCAGGTGCGCGTGAACGCGATCGCCCCGGGCGCCATCCTCTGGCCGGAAAGCGGCAAGACCACGCTGGAACAGCAAGCACTGCTGGCACGCGTGCCGCTCGCGCGCGCGGGCTCGCCGCAGGATGTCGCATCGGCTGCGCTATGGCTGCTGCGGGATGCGCCGTACGTCACCGGCGAGATCGTTCACATCGATGGCGGACGTTCCCTGGGCATCTGATCGCCGGCATGCAAGTAGCAGCGATCCGATCAATCCAACGCCACCCGACGGAATTCGCGCCCATAGTCTGCATGCTGCCGCCACAGCTCCCGCAAGCTCTGGCGGTTGGTCGGAACCACGGCATCCGGCGCGATCTCGGCCAACGGGCGGAGCACGAAGGCATGTTTGAGTTCATCTCGCGGTACCTGCAGGTTGCCGCTGCCCTGCAGCACGTGCGCGCCGTAGAGCACGATGTCGATGTCGAGCGTGCGGTCGGAAAAGCGTGGCACGTCGCGCCGCCGTCCATGCCGGTCTTCCAGTTCGTGCAACCAGTCGTTCAACGCCGCGGCCGGGAGATCGGTTTCGATGACCGCGGCCAGATTGACGAAGTCGGCGCCGGCGAAACCCACGGCCGGAAAACAATATGCCGCAGACACACGCACGTCGCCGAAACGCGCGCTGAGCGCCGCGAGCGCGGATGACAGGTTGGGCACGGGCTCCACGTTGGAACCCAGACTCAGGTAGGCCAGCTCCATCGCGGTCAGGCCGGTTTGCTGCCGCGTTCGATGACGACGCCCACAGCCTTGGAGCCGCGTACCGCACCAGGTTTGGCAACACGCAGGCGCAGCCAGGCGACACCGAACTCGTCGCGGACAATGCGCGCGCATTCCTCCGCCAGCGTCTCGACAAGTTCGTAATGCGCCGCTTCGACGAATGCGATCAGGCGCTTTGAAACCGCCTTGTAGTCCAGCGTATCGACGATCTTGTCGCTGGCCGCGGGCTTGCGGTTGTCGAACGCCATTTCCAGGTCGAGCGCGACGACCTGTCGAATCTGGCGCTCCCAGTCATAGATACCGATGACGGTTTCTATGCGCAGATCTTCGATGAAAACGGTATCCATGATCGTCCTTCTCCTTCGTTCGGCGAACGTCAGACCGCCGGATGAAGCGGGCTCAGTTGCTCCAGATCCCAGCGCGGAAACACCTTGATGCACGGCCCTTCGAGGTGCCCCGCCTGTAACCGCAGCGCGCCGGCCAGCGCAATCATCGCGCCGTTGTCGGTACAGAACTCGGGACGCGGAAAGTAGACGCGGAAATGCTGGCGCAGGGCCGCTTCCGCCAGTTGCGCGCGCAGGCGCTTGTTGGCCCCGACTCCGCCCGCGATCACGAGCGAGCGGGCACCGGTCGCTACCAAGGCACGCAGGCATTTTATGCGCAGCGTATCGACGATGGCCTCCTCGAAACCGCGCGCGATATCCGCACGCGTCGCGTCGCTCTGGTCGCTATTCTTCCAGGCCAGCAGCACCTGCGTCTTGAGGCCGGAAAAGCTGAAGTCGAGACCCGGCCGATCCGTCATGGGCCGCGAGAACTTGTAGCGGCCGGGTTCCCCGCGCTCGGCCAGCCGCGCGAGTTCCGGTCCACCCGGATATGGCAGGCCCATGAGCTTTGCAGTCTTGTCGAAGGCTTCGCCGGCGGCATCGTCCAACGTGTCGCCGAGCAGGCGATAGGAACCGATAGCATCCACGGCGATCAGCATGGAATGTCCACCGGATACGAGCAGCGCAACGAATGGCGCCTGCGGCGCTTCAGCCTCGAGCAACGGAGCCAACAGATGGCCTTCCATATGGTGTACGGCAATGGACGGAACATCCAATGACCAGGCAAGCGCGCGTGCTGCCGATGCACCGACCAGCAACGCACCGATCAGGCCGGGGCCGGCGGTGTAAGCCACGCCTCCGAGGTCGGTGACTTCGAGGTGTGCAGCCGCCAGGGTTTCCCGCACAAGCGGCAGAAGCTTCCGGACGTGGTCCCGACTGGCAAGCTCGGGCACGACGCCGCCATAGTCCGCGTGCAGGCGAACCTGACTGTACAGGCGATGCGCCAGCAGGCCGCGCTGCAGGTCGTAGACGGCTACGCCGGTCTCGTCGCAGGACGACTCGATACCCAGTACAGGCTTTGCAATCGGGAGGTCTGACACGCTAAACTTCGCGGCTCGCCCAAGAACGGGGCGCAAGTGTAACAGCGGAGATCCCATGCCTAACGTGAAAGTTCGCGAAAACGAACCCTTCGAATTTGCCCTTCGTCGCTTCAAGCGCACCTGTGAAAAGGCCGGCGTCCTCGCCGAAACGCGCAAGCGCGAGTTCTACGAAAAGCCGACCCAGGAGCGCAAGCGCAAGCGTGCTGCGGCCGTCAAGCGTCACCTCCGTCGCGTATCGCGCGACGTGACCAAGCGTCAGCGTTTGTACTGAGCTTGGGGGTAGGCCCAGGCCTGCCCTGACTGACTTCCCCGTTCTGCGGGTTGCTCCGCCGGCCGGTGCCACGCAAGTGGCACCGGCTTTGTGCTTTCCGTCTTTCGAGATTTTCCCATGTCCCTTAAACAGCGTTTGACCGACGACATGAAGGCCGCGATGAAGAGCGGCGAGAAGGATCGCCTCGGCGTGATCCGCCTGATCAATGCCGCGATAAAGCAGCGCGAAGTCGACGAGCGCATCGTCCTCGACGATTCCCAAGTCATCGCCGCGTTGGAAAAGATGCTCAAGCAGCGTAAGGATTCGCTCAACCAGTACGAAGCGGCCGGCCGTGAGGATCTCGCCGGCATAGAGCGCTATGAAATGACGGTGCTGCAGGACTATCTTCCGGCCCAGCTCGGCGCTGAGGAGATCGACGCGATCATCGACGCCAGTATCGCGGAGGTGGGCGCCAGCGGTCCCAAGGACATGGGCAAGGTAATCGCACTGGTCCGCCCGCAGGTCGCAGGACGCGCCGACATGGGCAGCCTGTCGGAACTGGTCAAGCGCAAGCTCGCCAGCCTGGGTTGAGAATGTACGGCCGGAGCGCATGCCGTTCCGGCTTTTCGATGTTCAAATCCGGCCCGCTTCCGGCATGCTAGTGCGATGGCCGGCCGCATCCCCGATAGCTTCATCGACGATCTGCTCGCACGCATCGACATCGTCGATGTGATCCAGGAACGCATTCCGCTGAAGAAAGCGGGCCGCGACTGGAGCGCTCGTTGCCCATTCCATGACGAGCGCTCGCCGTCGTTCACCGTGAGTCCGCACAAGCAGTTCTACCACTGCTTCGGTTGCGGCGCGCATGGCAGCGCGATCAAGTTCCTGATGGACTATGACCGCCTCGAGTTTCCCGACGCGATCGAGGAACTCGCCGGCCGCATCGGCCTCAAGGTGCCGTACGAGGGTGGTCGCACCGCGGCTCCGGTTCAAAGCGATACGGCAGACCTCTACACGGTACTGGACCAGGCGGCTCGCCACTACCAGCGAGCACTCGCCGACAGCGTGACGGCACGCGCTTACTTCGAAGACCGAGGACTCGACGCGGCAACACAGGCGACCTTCGGTCTAGGCTATGCACCTGACGCCTACGACAGCCTGCGCAGCGCGCTCGGCACCACTCCGCAGCGCATCGCACTGCTTGAAAAGTCCGGCATGCTGATTCGCGGCGACCGCGGCACCTACGACCGCTTTCGCGATCGGGTCATGTTCCCGATCCAGGACCGGCGCGGACGGATCATCGCGTTCGGGGGTCGCGTGCTGGCCAAGAGCGACGGACCGAAGTATCTGAACTCGCCTGAGACGCCGCTGTTCCACAAGGGCCGCGAACTGTTTGCACTGTGGCAGGTCCGCCAGGCGCAGCAGAAGATCAGCCGCATGATCGTCGTCGAAGGCTACATGGACGTCATCGCGCTACATCAACATGGTCTGCCGCAGGCCGTGGCAACCCTGGGCACCGCCACCACGCGAGAACACGCGGAAATTCTTTTCCGCAACTGTGCGGATGTATATTTCTGCTTCGACGGCGACCGCGCGGGTCGGCAGGCGGCCTGGCGCGCGGTGGAATCGGTGTTGCCTCGCATGCGCGACGGTCGCCAGGCGCATTTCCTGTTTCTGCCCGAGGGCGAGGATCCGGATTCGCTGGTCCGCCAGGAAGGCAGCGCCGGCTTCGAACAACGCCTCGTGGCAGCAACGCCGCTTAGCGAGTTTTTTTTCACTCATCAGGAATTGGGCACCGACCTGCGCACGGCCGACGGTCGCGCCCGTTTGGCGGAACGGTGCAAGGAGATGATAGCCGGCATTCCGGAAGGCGCGTTCCGCGATCGCATGCAGGAGATTCTCACCGACAAGACGGCCATCCGCTGGTCCCTGGCGGCAAGTCTCTCACCACAGATGCGCGAAGGTGTGGAGGAGATGCTCGAGGAACGAGTCGCGCAATTGCGCGGTACGCCGACGAAAGCGACCGAGGTAGTAGCTACCCGCCCCGCTCAATCGAACGACGCACAGCGCAGCGTGGTGCGCTATGCGGTCTCGTTACTGCTGCAGAACCCGGCGTTCATCGAATCCGTCGAGTTGCCGCCCTATGCGTTCACCGACCTGCGCAGGCCGGGCGTCGCACTGCTGATCGAACTGTTGGATTTCTGCCGCGCGCGCCCGAGCGCCAGTACCGCGGCGCTGTTGCAGCACTACGAGGAACGGGAAGAGGGTGCGTCACTGCGCAAGCTCGCAGTGCTGCCATTGCACGGCGACGTGGCTACGCTCGAGCGCGAGTTCATTGACGCATTGAACGTACTGGCCACGCACACCGCTCAGCAGCGAGCCGACGACCTCATCGCCAAACAGAGTGAGAGCGGGCTTGATGAGGCAGAAAAGGCGGAGCTACGTGGACTGCTCGCCGCGCGTAGGCGCTGAAATCGGCCACTGGGACCGTATCACGGCTCCCGCTGGCGCCATCGGCCAACGAGTCACCCCTTTGGACAATCCGCCCTTCCGCAGTTGCGCTTCACTTCGCCCGCTGTGGTCAGCTCACGAGAGGACTTGCACCTCCAAGAGTGCGTCCGTACCGGGCGCACAAACCAAAACGCCATCCCTGATAGGGGATGGCGTTGGTAAAAAAGGCCC
>NZ_JAVTWC010000031.1:0-17086 GCF_032229445.1 Tahibacter sp. | reverse complement strand
TGCTGAGCACCCGCAGCGCGAGGCGCGGATCCTTGGCTTCGTTGCGGAAATAGTCTGCGCAGTCGAGGAAGAACGCCGGCGTCGCGGCCTGTTCGCGGCGTTCCTGCAGATAGGCCGCATAGGCATCGGGTGCGGCGCGCAGGCGTGCGAGATACGGCGTGTTCGGATCCCAGTCGCGCAGCTGGATGCCGACTTCAGCGCTCGGCATGCTTGCGGCGTCGTTGCTGACGGTGCGATAGCTACCGGACGGCAACGCGCCGTCCACGGCGGGAGCGCCCTTGTCCGCATCGGCGGATTCCCGCAGTGTCGCTGCCGGCGCCGGTGCGGCCATCGACAGCGGCGACGGTTCTTCGACAATGACCGGCACCGCGTCGGCGGATCGGCGTTCTCTCGCGGATGCGGCAGCGGCGGGCGGGCTCATGCCGACGCGCCGCACGCTTTCCCCGCCGCGTTCGTCGGCAATTTGCTGGGGCTTGCGCTTTATCTCGTCCGAATCCGGTGCCTGCGCGAGACGCAGTTGGCGCAGGCTGTCGAGCCTGAGCATGAGGCCGGTTGCCTCGCGTTCCCACGCCGCGCGCCGCGCCGGATCCGCCTTGTCGGCGGCCCAGCGTTTCCGCAGCACGTTGGCCTCGCGCTCGAGCGCGCGCGCTTCGCTCAGGTGCTGCTTGCTGTCCCTGAGCGTCGGCAGTGCCTCCCAGCGCACGACTTCGGCATCCGCCGCCGGGGGCAGCAGGGTTTCCAGCCATGCATGCGGCGTATCCAGGTGCCAGTTGCGGAAGCTCTGCCAGAGCACCATCGTCGCGCCGCGATGGCTGTCGCGCTGGCCCTGCTCGGACACCGGCGGGGCCTGCGCCGCGAGCATCCTGCGATAGGCGGCAGCGAGGTCGGGTTCGCGTGGCTCGACCTTGTAACGCACGTAGTCTTCGATGCGGTCGAGCACGAGCATCGAGGTGTCCTGCGTGACGACGCCGTACTTCGTGGACAGTTCCACAATGGCGTTGCGGTCGCGCGTGTCGGCGTTCTCCAGATCGGCGATGCGTGCCGTGGCCCAGAGCCGGTCGATGAACGCGCCGCGCGCGGCGTCGAGCGGCTCGCCGGCGGCCGGTATCAGCGTGCGCCGCAGGGTGTTGCCGGTGCCGTCGCCGAATTCGAGCTGCAGTTCCGCATCCGTGCTGCAGCGGCCGTACAGCGAGAACACGCTGCCCGCGGGCTGCGGTGCGCTCGGCGCGAGATCCTCGCAGCGGCCGCGCAGCACGCGCGTGGCCTGCAGCGCCCACTGGGTCCGGGCAAGCTGGTTCAGGGCGCTCGCGTCATCGAGCGCAAGGAGGTTGATGACCTGGCCGCCGTAGCGTTTCGCCCAGCGCGTCAGGCGTGCGTGATCGACGGTCTGCGCGGCGTGCAGGAAGGCCAGGCGCGACGTGCCGCCGTCGCGCCACTGCGGTTCGCCGCTGCCGAAGTTGCTAAGACCATCGCCGACGACGAGCACCAGATCGTAGTGCGCCGTCGCGTCGACGCGCAGCGCGCCGTAGGCACTGGCGCCGTCGAGCGGCAAAGCTTCGATCGCGCTGCGCAGCGCGCGCATGTCGCCGTCGCGGATCGTGAATCGCTGCGCCGCATCGGCTTCGTTGCGGAATACGATCAGGTCGATATCGACCTCGCGTAGCTGCGCGATCCACGCAGCGAGGAAATCGAGTTCGCGCGTGCGTTCGCGGGGCGCGGCGCTGCCGGACGCGTCGTAGTACAGCGCGACGCGGCGCGGCGCGGCGGCGGGCTTCAGATTCGCTTCGGGCGCGGATTGCACCTGCGCGGCAAAGCGGCGCCATTGCGTGTCGTGGCGGTCGGCGATGCTGAAGATGCTGGCTGTGTCGGCCGGTTTGGGCAGGCTGAAGGCGAGTTCGCGCTCGGGCAGGAAATCCGTGCGCTCGAGGTCGGCGGCGAAGCCGCCCTGCCAGCGTTCGAAACTCAGCGCGCCGGTGCCGGTGTTCGCGGGCGCGTGCTCGGTACGCAGCGCCTCGGCATGGACGGTGAAACGCTTGACCGCCTGGGTGAACTGCAGCGGCAGCAGATAGCGATATTCGCCGCCGGCGTCGATCAGCGGTTGGTCGAACGTGATCTGCACGCGCTTCGTGCCGTTCGCGGGCAGCGGATAGAGGCGAGTGCGAAAGACGTTGCCCTGGGTCAGCTCGGCCAGGCCCGGATCGATGCCGTGGCGGACCGTCGATTCATACGCGACGCGCGCGGTTTCCTTTTCCACGACCACGCCCTGGCGCAGCTTGCCTTCGACGTCCAGCGCGTAGCCGGTGATGCTCTGGCCCTCGGCGAGCGGGAAGACGAATTCCCCTTCGAGCACGCGCGCGTTGGGATTGTGGAAGGTGAGATCCAGGCGCGTGCTCGCGATGAAGCCCTGGATGCGGATGTCGATCGCGACATCCTGCAGTTGGATCGGCTGGAGCTGCAGCGACGGATCGAGCCACACTTGCGGCGGTCTCGTGGGCGGTGTCCGTTCCACCGAGAGGGCCGATGCGGCATCGGCCAGCAGGAATGTCGCGACGGCCAATCCCTTCCACAACGTGTTCATGCGCGGGTTCCTTGCGGGGTGGTGGTGTGGCAACGCAAGGGATGGGTGGGCGGGGTCAGACTGGGCGCGTGCGCCGAGCCTGACCGAATCTCGCTTCCCCCTTCGCGCGATCGGTCGACCGGAGCCGAGGCTGCTATGGGCTCGCTGTACCGAAGCTGGCCGGTGCGCCGTTCGAATGCATTTGCACAGCGCGCCGCTGGCACCGGGAGTGCGTGAGACGCCGTTGGCGCGGTGCGTCGAGCTGAGCATGACCCCCGGAGGCCTCGCGTTCCCAGCGTGCGCGGCGCGCGTGACCGGCTCGGTCGGCGGCCAGACGCTTCTGCAGCGCGCGGCCCTCGTCGTCGATTGCGCGCGTCTTGACCGGATCGGCGAGCTGTCCGTCAGCGCGGCAGGACAGTGCCTGCCGGCATAGGACCTCGCATCTTTCGCGGCCGCAGACAGGGTTTTGATCCAGGCGTGCGGCGTCTGCGTATGTCGCCGTCGCCGCTTCGTCAGTCTTCCGTCAGGTGCCGGCAGTCGCTTCAGATCACAGTGGACCCGCGTTTTTCACAAGGATCTCCGATGACCGCTCGCTGGTTGGCCACGCTCGTTCTCTCCGCTGTGGTCTCGACGCTCGGCGCCGCGTCCCCCCGGGTCTTCTATGCCTGCGGCGCCGGCGCGGAACGCTTCAACGATGTGTTGCCGCTGTCGGACGGTACTTTCCTCATCGCTGGCCAGGCCGACTCGCTCGACTGGCTGGCGCCGCAGACGCCGCGGGTGCAACTGGACGGTAGCGGTATCGTCTCCACGTCGCCCGGCAATATCGGGTTCGTGCTGCATGTGTCGTCGACCCTGGACCAGGTGCTGGATGTGGTGCACTTTCCGGCCGGCAGCGTGCGCGACGTCTATCGCCTGCGCCAGACCTCGCGTCCGGGCGAAGCCACGGGTGCCGTCTATCTGTCGGGCACGCGTGATGGCGCTACGCCGGGCTATTTCATCGGCCGGCTCGATGCCAACTGGGTGAACGGGCGTCCGACCGCGCTGTCGTGGGTGCACAACGCCGACGCGGCGGCGGGTTCGTCCTACCAACTGCTCCAGCCCTGGGATGTCGGCGGGGACGGCGCCGTGGTGTTCGGCCGGGGAAAGGAATACGACGCCAACTGGGCCGTCATGGAACGGCTCGACGCGCAGGGGCAGCGGGTGGTGGTCAACCATTGGCATGCGCACTGGTTCGATGATCCGGCGATTGCGGGCGACCAGGAGTGGGACGGTACTCCCGCCAGCGCCTACGGCGGGACGCTGCCGTTGAAGTACAGCGGCCTCGTGCTGAAGGCCCAGCGGCGCGGGTCGCTGCGATCGACGACGCAGGCCGACTACGATCTCCTGCAGCCGGACGGCAATGGCAACAGCGGTCGAAAAGGCCGCTTCCCGGATGACTACTACTTCAGCGGTCCGTGCGTGCTGAGTGCGGGCGGAGCCTGCCCGGGTGGCCCGGGCTATACCGGCTACCGGATCAATCAGCCCACGCAACGACTCGGCGGCGTCGCCATCGACCGGCGCAACGGCACAGTCTATTTCGGCTACAGCACGCAGACACGCCTGCCGGGTGGTGAGCCGGACTACGAGCCGGCGGTCGTTGCGATGGCGGCCGACGGGCGGTTGCTGTGGTGGAACCGGCTGTATCGGGAGACGTCGGCCAACTCGTCGCCCGACCAGTATGTGGATGCCATCGCCATCGACTATGCGCATGACGAACTCGTCGTGCTGGCGCGCAGTCACGGCAACAATACCGAGAACCTCTGGCGCGGCAACGCCATTGCCGCGCGCCCCGGCGCACGTGGATTCCAGAATCAGTTCACGGGTACCAACGGCAATATTCATCTGTCCTGGCTCGGCAAGTTCGCCCTCTCGCGCAACGAACTGCAGGCCGCGACATATGTCGGCGAATTCGTCGAGGGCAGCAACAACTACGGCGCCTTGCTGACCGATCCGCTGCTCAGCGACTGGCCGGATCCCAACAGCGGATGGCCGAATCTCAACACCACGCGCAACTGCAACGATCTGGATATCGGTGCCGACGGCAGCGTTGCCGTGACCTGCAAAGGCCGGCGCACCATCACGACACGCGCGGCGTGGCAGACGATGCCGCCGCCGGTCGGTGCCGGAGCGAGCCTGGTCGGCAGCTGGAACTCGTTCGTGCGGGTCTATGCGAGCGACCTGTCGACGGTCATCTACAGCAGCCTGCTGACGGGGCGCTGGGATACGGCCACGGGAGCGGGCGGCGACAACATTCGCGTCGACGGTATCGCGCTCGCCGGCGATCGCCTCGTGGCCGCTGGCACGCATGCCGCGTGCAGCACGGTGGATGCCGTGTGCACGCCGGCCCTGGTGGCCGCCGCCGCGGCACGCCCGGCCGACCTCCCGACGGGAAACATTCCCGCGTGGGGTGCTGCCGCGAGCGACGGGCAAAGTGCCGTGGCAGCGCTGCTGCCCTGGCGCGGCGACGGGCTGTTCCGCGATGGTTTCGAGCCGTGAGAGGGTTCCGAATCCTTCGTCGGCACGGCCATCTCACTTCGTGAAGCCGATCCGGCCGTGCGGTCAGGTGCACGTGTTTCGCAAACACGCGGTTGTGCGGTGCAGTGACGTGACGCGGCAGAGCGTGCCGCGGCTTCCGCTGAGGCAAACCCGAGCGCTCTATCCCGACCCGCGCAACAACGGTGCAATCCGCAGCGCCTGCGTCTGCGTTGCCGGCGCAACCACCGCGAACGCGGTATCGCCTTCGGCCCAGTACTGCGCCAGCAGGCGGCCGTCGCGCCGCTCGCCCTGGGTCAGGCGCGCCGTGCGCGGACGCAGGTAGAGACCTATGCGTGCGCCGTCGTCTGCCTGGTACACGAGCATCGCCGCGGCGCCTTCCGGCGTCGACAGCAAGTGGCCGCCGCTGAGGCGGTAGCCTTGTGCCTGCAGGTCCGGCACGTCGCCGGCCGCGCCGAAGTGCGCGCGCAGCCAGACTTGCAGCGCGTCGCGGTCGTGCAGGTCGAATGCGGTCGGCGTGGCGTCGGCGGCGAACAGGCGGTAGGCCGCGACCGCATCGGCCATCGGCGGGTGTTCGCCCGCAAACCGTGCTTCGCGCAGTTTCCAGCCGGCTCCGAGTCCCAGTACTAGGGCCAGCACGCAGGCGGCCGCCACGCCGAGTCGTGCGCGCCGCCGCCGCTGCAGCGCGCGGCGCACGCGCGGCGGATCGAGCGCGGCGTTCGCCGGCTGCGCGCCGTCGCCGGTCCAGATCGCGCGCAACGCGTCGGCGTCGCGCTTCCACGCGGCAACCTTCGCTGCTGTCTCCGGATGTCCGCGCAGCCACGCCGCCAGTTCGTCGCGCCGCGTCGCATCGAGGCGGCCGTCGACATAGGCATGCAGTTCGTCGTCGTTCGGAAGCGTCATGGTGGACTCCTGTTCACGAGTACGCGCAGCGGCGGTGCAGCGGGCGCGATGCCCTCGCCGAGCAGGCGCAGCTTTTCCCGGGCGCGCGACAGGCGCGACATCACGGTGCCGACGGGGACGCCGAGCAGCTCGGCAGCTTCGCGATAGCCAAACCCTTCCACACCGATCAGCACGAGCAGGGCTCTGTGTTCGGCCGGCAGCTCGGCGAACGCCGCGAGCTGGGCGCGGCCTTCGTGCACGCGGTCCGGCGGCGGTGCGGATTCGGCTGCCTGCAGGCCGAAGAACCCGAGCACGCGCTGCCAGCGGGCCGTGCGGCGGTAGTCGTCGACGAACTGCCGGTAGACGATGGACAGCAGCCAGGATTGCAGCGCCGTGTCGTCGCGCCGTGATTGCCAGTGCGACAGCGCGCGTTCCAGCGCCGACTGCACCAGGTCGTCGGCGTTGGCCGTATCGCCGGTCAGCGAACGCGCGAAACGCCGCAAGGACGGCAGCAGGGCGCGCAGGCGGTCGTCGTCGAATTCGTCCATCGTCATGCCTCGTGCAGATCAACGGTCAGACGAACGCCAGTGCGCGATTATTCCATCGCCCGCCGGCCGTGATGGCGCGGAATAAACCGGCGGCCCGTACGTCCCACCGGTACTCCCTCCACTACAGGCCCCAGCGATGCACGATACCGATCCGCCGATTCCACCGCCCGGAGATGCCGCCGTACCGGACAGACTCCCGGCCGCGTCACCGCCGACGCCAGCGGACCCGACACCGCCCCCCGACGCGCCGCGCGCCATGCTGCCTGCGCTGGCCGGCATCGGCGCCATCGTGCTGGCTGCCGCCGGGGCATTCGCCTGGACGGCCGGCTGGATCGGCAGCGGCCTCACGGCGCAGCGCATGACCGATGCGATCGAGGCGACCGGCGCGCCGCACCCGGGCTTTCGTCGTGCGCACGCCAAGGGCGTCTGCGTCTACGGCACGTTTCGCAGCAGTGGCGCCGCCGCCGCGCTGTCGACCGCGCGCGTGTTCGTTCAGGCGCAGACGCCGGTGGTCGGGCGTCTCTCGATTGCCGGTGGCGACCCGCTCGGTGCCGATGCAAAAGCACGCGTGCGCAGCATGGCGCTGCTGCTGCGTACCGACGACGGCCAGGAGTGGCGCACGGCGATGAATAGTTTTCCGTTTTTTCCGGTGGCCACGCCGGCCGCGTTTCATGCGCAGACCCTGGCGGCGCGACCCGACCCGAGCACCGGCAAGGCCGATCCGGCGAAGCTCGCCGCGTTTGCGGAAAAATATCCAGAAGTGAAAAAGTTCCAGGCGTGGGCCGCTTCGGCGCCGTGGTCGGACAGCTGGGGTAATACCGAGTACAACGGCGTCAACGCGTTTCGCTTCACCGCGGCCGACGGCAGCGTGCGCCATGTGCGCTGGTCGCTGCGTCCGCAGCTGCCGTTCGCCGCGCTGGATCCGCAGCAACGGGATCAGGCCGATGGCGACTTTCTTGCCAGCGACCTGGCCGCACGGCTGGCGCAGTCGCCGCTACGCTGGGACATGCGGCTGACGATCGCCGCACCCGACGACCCGGTCAACGATGCCTCGCGCGCCTGGCCCGACGAGCGCGAACAGGTGCTGGCCGGAACACTGGAGCTGGTGCGTGCCGAGCCGCAGGCAACGGGCGCCTGCCGCGACATCAACTTCGATCCACTGATCCTGCCGGCCGGCATTGCCGCATCGGACGATCCGCTGCTCGCGGCACGTTCGGCCGTCTACGCGCACTCGTTCAACCGGCGCGAGCGCGAGATCGCCCATGGCAAGGCGGCGCAAGCCACTGGCGAAGGAGCCGTGCGATGAGCGCGCCCGTCGGTTTCAATCTGCTTGCGCGCGTCCTGCATTGGGCGATGGCCGTGCTGATCGTGGCGATGCTGTTCATTGGTGTCGGCATGGTGGCCTCGGTCTCGCAGCGGCCGTGGCTGATCGATCTGCATCGGCCACTGGGTATCGCGATTCTGTCGCTGGCGCTGGTGCGCCTGGCCAATCGCCTGCGGCATGCGCCGCCGCCGCTGCCGGCCGATCTGCCGCGCTGGCAGGTGCTGGCCGCGCACGCATCGCACGGCGTGCTGTACGCGTTGATGCTCGCGATGCCGCTGATCGGCTGGGCGATGGTGTCGGCCGGCGGCTATCCGGTCGAGATGTTCGGTACGCTGCGGCTGCCGGCCATCGTGTCGCCCGATGCGACCGTGTATGCCTGGCTGCGCGATGCGCATGGCGCGTTGGCGCGGGTGCTGTTCCTGACCGTGCTGGCGCATCTGGCGGCCGCGCTGTTCCATGCCTGGGTGCGTCGTGACGGCGTCTTTTCGCGCATGGCACGGTTCGGGCGGTGGAAGTGACCGGCGCCACGCCGACCGGTCCGGAGCATCTGCTAAGGTCGCCGCGAGACTCAGGCGGAGATCGGGATGCAGGAAAGCGACGAGGTGCTGGAGGATCCGATGGCGGTGTCCCGCACGGCGGAAATCCTGGTGCCGCTGCTGCTGGACGACCTGCGCAAGCGCGCGAGTCACGAGCGCCGCCGCGTGCGCGCCGGTGCAACGCTCTGCACCACGGCGCTGGTCCACGAGGCCTACCTCAAGCTGCGCCGCAGCGACGGCTGGCAGGGCGAGCTGCATTTCCTGCGCGCGGCGGCGCTGGCCATGCGTCAGGCCCTGGTCGACCACGCGCGGCAGAAGCTCGCGGCCAAGCACGGCGGCGGCGCGATCGATTCCCTGGAAACGATCGCGGCGGAACCGTTCTGGACTTCCGACGAGCGGCTGGTGGAACTGGACGAGGCGTTGCAGCGCCTGAGCACCCTCAACCCCCGCCTGACCCGCGTGATCGAATGCCGCTTCTTCGCCGGCTATTCGGAAATCGACACGGCCCGCGTGATGGGCATCACCGACCGCACCGTGCGCCGCGACTGGATCAAGGCGAGGGCGTGGCTGTATCAGGAGCTGGGGGAACACGCGGAGCTGCCGGAGCCAGCCGCGACCTGAGTGCCGCGGCCTGGGCGATCAGTCGTGCGCCCGACGGCCCCGCGGCGGTGGCGATGCGCTCCGCTTCGGCTAGCAAGGCGGCTGCCTCGCGCGGACGTTGCTGGTCCAGGCGCAGGCGCGCCATCGTCAGGCTCGCGAGCGCGGTGCCGACGTGGTCGCGTCCCAGCGTGGCCAGCGCGGCGTCCAGCGCGGTCGCGGCGTCCTTGGCGCCGGCCTCGCGATGCCCGAGGTTGAGATGGGCTTCGGCCGTGGCCGCGAGCGCGGCAACGTGGTGCAGGCTGCCGTGGCCGGCGAACTGCGCGCCCATGGCGGCAGCATCCTGCAGCACGGGCAGGGCGGCGTCCGGCCGCGACTGCTGCAGCAGCAGCTTGCCGTAGTTGTTGAGCAGCGCGGCGGTGGCGGCCGAGGGGCCGAACAGCCGCTGGCGCAGCGCGACGGCTTCGCGCAGCAGCGGTTCCGCGGTCTCCAGATGGCCCGAGGCCAGTTCCAGCGAGCCCCAGTTGTTCAGGGTGTTGAGCGCATCGGGCGATTGCGCCAGGCCGGCCGCGCGCCATACCTCGGTGGCGGCGCGGAACGACGCGCGCGCCGGGTCGATCTGGCCGTTGGAAAACCGCGCGACGCCGAGGTTGTTGTGAAAGATGCCGGTTTCGCGGTGTTGCGGGCCGCTGAGTTCGATCCGGCGTGCCAGCGCGTCCTGCAGCAAGCCGATCGCCGCCGCATGCTCGCCGGCGTTGCGGATGAGCTGCGCCTGCAGCAGTCGGCTGTCGACCGTCCGGCTTTCCCAGCGCACCGGGTCGCTCGCCCAGAACTGCTGCGCCTGGGCGAGCAGCGGCCGCGCTCCGGCGGCGTCGCCACGCCGGAACAGCACCTGCGCCAGGTCGTAGCGTGCGGCCGCGATCAGCGCCGGATCGACCACCGCCGGATCCGCGGCTGCGAGGCGCTGCAGCAGCGGCTGCGCGGCCTCGTAGTCGGTGATCAGGAAATACAGTTCGCCCAGCGCATGCAGGATGGGCGCGGCCTGGGCCGGGTCGCGCGCGAACTCGTCCTCGATGCGCTGGGCCGCGCTTTCCAGCACGTCCGACGCGGTCGCGGAACCGCCCTTGAGTTCGCCGGCGCTGCGGAACATGTGGAATACCGACTGCTGCACGGCCTCCAGGCGCGCCTGTTCGCGCCGGGCCTGGTCGCGTTCCTGCGCCGCCTGACCGGCGTAGCGCAGGGCCAGGCCAAGGCCGATCGCGAGGCTCGCCCCGATGGCGGCGGTGGTGACGAGCGGCCATTTGAGGCGCCACACGGTGCGGCGCAGCGTATGCCGCGGCTCGTGTCGGCGTGCACCGACGACGCCACGCTCCAGCGCACGCTGAAGGTCGTCGCTGAAGGCCGGGACCGTCGCGTAGCGCGCCGTCGCCTCGGCGGCGAGCGCCTTGGCGAGGATCGCATCCAGATCGGCGAGCAAGGCGCGTGCGGTGCCGGAGGACGGCGGGGCGAGCGGGATCGCGGCAAGCCGTGCGGGCGGCGTCTCCAGTGCCTTCACGACGGCCAGGGGGCCCGGCAGTCCGCCCAGGTCGCGCGGCGGCCGGCCGGTGATGAGCCGGTACAGCGTGGCCGCCACGCCGTGCACGTCGGTCGCCGTGGAGACGGGCGTGCCTTCGATCTGCTCGGGCGCGGCATAGGCCAGCGACAGCGGTGCGGCGGCCGCCGGTTCAGCACCGTCCGCCAGATGCGCCACGCCGAAATCGATCAGGCGCGCGCGGCCGTTGCGGTCGACCAGCACGTTGGAGGGCTTGAGGTCGCGGTGCACCACCAGTTTGCCGTGGGCGTAGGCGAGCGCCTCGCAGACCTGCACGATCAGGCGCGTGCGCGCGGCCGTGTCCAGACCCTCGCGGTCGCACCAGGTGTCGATGGGCAGGCCGTCGACCAGTTCCATGACCATGAACGGCCGGCCGTCGTCGAGCAGGCCGCCGTCGATCAGCCGCGCGATGCCCGGATGTTCCAGCCGCGCCAGCGTGGCGCGTTCGACCTGGAAGCGGGACCAGTCGCCGGCGCCGGCGCGCGTGATGCGTTTGAGCGCGGCACGCTGCGCGAAATGGCCGTCGGCCCGCTCGACCTCGTACACATCGCCCATGCCGCCGTGGCCGATCGGCCGCACGATGCGCCATGCGCCCGCGCGTTCGCCCGGCCGCATGGGTGCGGATGAAGATTCCTCGCCGGTGGGACGCGCGTCCTGCGTGCTCAGGAACCCGTCGCTGCGGCCGGCAGCGTCCAGCAGGCGCTGGACCTCGTCGAGCACGTCGCGGGGGTGAGGCTGTGACCGCACCCAGGCGCTGCGTTCGGACTCGGGCAGCTCCCAGGCGGCGTCGAATACCGATTCGACCAGGGTCCATTGGTCTGGCTCGTGCACGCAACGGTCTCCGCAAGTTCGTTCGGCTCCCGAGCATCGGCGATGCCACGAGCCTGGGCAACCCTGTGCGGCCGCACGGACCCTCGTGTCCGGATCCGGCGCGGTCTGCCGTAGCGGACGGTCCCGCGGCACCGACCGCCCTTGCCCCCGGATCGTCCATGCACCGACCACTCACCCTCCTGGTTCTCGTTGCCCTGCTGAGCGCCTGCGGCGAGAACAGCGCGCCCCCGCCCGCGGGATCCACGCGACCGATCGTCCTGTCACCGCCGGTCGCCTCGGCGAACGGGTCCGCGACGGGCCCGTCACTGGCGGACTGGCGCAGCCGGCTGGATCAGCTGCTGCCCGCGGCCGACATCGCCGAACTCACCGGCATGCCGCCGGATACGACGCCGGACGCGGCGCGGTCGGACCAGCTGAGCTATCGCTGGGACGCTGGTCGGACGTTCGAGTACGCCGGGACACGGGTGAAAAAACGCAGTCTGGTTTCAATCGGACCGATCCGCACCGGCAGCACGGTCGACGCGTTCACCGCACTTCACTTCAACCCGCCGGACGAGCGAGTCCGGGCGCGTCTGAAGGCCGAAGTCACGCGCCAGGCCGAGCGCCGGAATATGGACGAGCAAAGCACGGCCGTGGCGCACCAGCTGGCGGATGGATTCGCCAGCCGCAAACCGGCCGAGCGCATCGAGGGACTCGGCGACGCCGCCGCGTGGGCGACGGGCGGTGGCGATCCGACCCTCTACGTGCTGGTCGGCGGCAGCACCGTCATGTTGGTGGTGAACGTCGCTGACGATCCGGCGGCCAACCGCAGCACGGCCGTGGCGCTGGCACGCCGCGTGATCGGGCGGGCCACCGGGGGCGGTCAGCGGTGAGCGTGCGGCGGAATGTCCGGATCGTTCCTGCCTTCTCGTAAGGGCCGGCTCATTCCCCTGGAGCTTGCCCATGCGTGCTGTCGTCGTCGGGACCCGATCCCATCCTCTGGTCCCCTTGCGTGCCCTGATCGCCTGCGTCGCTGTCGCGCTGGGCACCGTGATACCGGTTGCATCCGCACAGGCGGCGACCTTCCTCGTGACCTCGTCGCTGGCCAGCGGCGCCGGTACCTTGCGCGACGCCATGACGCAGGCGCAGGTCACGGCGGGAGCGCCTCACACGATCATCTTCTCGTTGCCGGCCAACAGCGTGATCGGTCTGGCCTCGGCGCTGCCGACACTGACGTCCACGCCGCTGGTGATCGACGGCAGCGCTACACCGGGCCTGGTGGTGGACGGGCTCGATACCGCGCGCCCGTTCGAAGTGGGGGCCTCGAGTCCGCTGACACTGCGCGACCTGACGATACGCAACGGTTTCATCAACAACGATCGCGGCGGCTGCATACGCGTGACGAGCGACACCTCGACCCTGACCTTGGACCGCGTGACGCTGCAGGGCTGCCGCGCGCTGAGCCTCGACACCAACGGGATCGCGCTCGGCGGCGCGGTGTCGACCGAAGGCGGCGCTTTCGTCTACCGCAGCGTATTCGCGGACAACCTGGCGCGTGCTTCGGGGTCGACCGCGGGCGGTGCGATGGACGTGCGCCGCAGCCTGTGGATCGAGAACTCCCGCTTCGAAGGCAACGAGGCGATCAGCACGGGCAGCACTGGCGCGGCCGGCGGTGCCGTCATCACCGGCACCGGCACGCTGACCGTGCTGCGCAGCCAGTTCATCGACAACCGCGCCGTGCAGACGGTCACGCCGAACCTGAGCTTCGGCGGCGCCATCTCCGCGCGCGACCGCACCAGCACCACGGTGCGGCAGTCGCTGTTCCTGCGCAACGAAAGCGGGCAGGGCGCCGCGCTGTATGCGGCGCTTCTGACCTTGCCCAATACGATGAATGTCACCGTCAGCAACACCACCTTCGCCGGCAACCTCAGCGGTCCTTCGCTGAGCCTGCGAAATGCGCGCGTGGACTTGCGCAACAACACATTCTGGAGAAATAGCGGACGCAGTGGCCTCGGCGCCCACCTCAACGTGTCCGGCGCGAACACCACCATCAACGCCGCCACGCACAACCTGCTCGCGGGCAGCGCTGACGGCAGCATCCTGTGCTCGTCGTCGTCGCTGCCCAGTGGTTTGCAGGGCACGGGCTCGAACCTGATAGCCGACACGAGCTGCAGCTACCTCGACGCTTTCAGCTACATCAACAGCGGCGATCTGCGCATCCGCGGGCTGCGCGCCACCGGTAGCGCGTTGCATGACATTCCCGTTGTCGACCTGTTCGCCGGAAGCCCGGCGATCGACAGCGGCAATCCCGACGGTCCCGGCGCGGGCACGGTGTTCGTCTGCACGGCCGGCGATGCGCGCGACGAAGCGCGTCCGGCCGACGGCGACGCCGACGGGGCCGCGGTCTGCGACATCGGTGCTCACGAGCTGCAGCGCGAAGCCTCGTTGTTCGCGGACGGCATGGAACCGATGTTGCTGCGCTGACCGATTGCAGTGCCTGCGGCGCTGGTCGCGCGCGGTGTCCGCAATCGGGCCACGCGCGCTGTCCATCCGCCCCGAATACCTCGCCTTTCGCGTCGGCGCGAAGGGCTCAAAACCGGCTCAAGGAACCCTCATGCGTCGTGGATACGCTCTGCTTGTCTTCCTGATCGGCTGCACCTGTGCACAGGCTGCGACGTTCAGTGTGTCGAACATCAACGACGCCGGCGATGGCTCGCTGCGCCAGGCCATTCTTGCCGCGAATGCCGCGGTGGCACCGCCGCATCGCATCGTGTTTGACGCGGCGTTCCCGCAGCAGGGCATCGTCGAGCTGTTTTCATCGCTGCCGCTGGTACAGGTGGCGCTGGAAATCGACGGTGCCGGGCGTAGCCCGTACCTGATGGCGTTCGACCCGACCAACAGTTTCCCGCTGCTGCGGACGCAGCGCGGACTTACCGTGCGCGAGCTTTCGTTGAGCTTCGGCCGCGGTAGCGGGGCAGGCGGCTGCCTTGCGGGCGAGGGCGGCGGTAACACCAGCGTGCTGGTGCTGGATCGTGTCGCGTTCTCAAATTGTCTGACGGTCGTCAGCGGCAGCAGCGTCGCGGCCGGCGGCGCGGTTTCCTGGTCCTCCACCGCGCTGGTCCACATTGTGGACAGCCGCTTCGACAGCAACAGCGCCGTGTCCCTGGGGACCGGCGCTGCCACGGGAGGTGCCCTGTCCGTCAATGGGCCGTTGCGCATCGAATCATCGGCGTTCAGCGGAAATATTCTCAATGGCGGCTTGGTTGCCGGCGGGGCCATCGTGACCAGCGTCGGCCTTGTGGGTGCCATTGAAATCCGCGACAGCGTGTTCACCGGCAACACCGCCGAGCCCGACGCGGTTTCGTCGCCATCGGGCATCGGCGGTGCGCTGAGCCTGGAGTGCACGTCCTGCGCCATCACCCTGCAACGCAACTATTTCGGCGCCAACCGCAGCCAGAACGCTGGCGCCGTATTCGTTCGCGGTAACGGTGGTGTCGCCACGCTGGCGCTGCACAACACGAGTTTCGTCGGCAACCATGCGACGGGCCTGGGTGGCGCCCTGTTCACCAACGCGGCGCAACTGGAAGTTCGTCACGCCACATTCTCCGGCAACGCTGCGCCGACAGGCGGGCACGCCTTCACCACGCAGTCGTCCGTCAACGAATGGAGTAACAGCGTGCTCGCGCGCGTTGCCGAAGGGTCGGGCGGGGCCTGTTCCATCGGTGCCGTCGCGACGATCGCGGTCGGGAACTTTCGCGGGAATACGGACTTCAGCTGCATCGTGTCCGTGCCGGGCAGCACGCCTGTCGCGGACTTCCGCATCATCGGCGTGAACGATCAACAGGCAATGCCGGTGCTGGCTTTCGACAGCTCCAGCCCGGTCGTCGACGGCGCCGATTCAGGCCGGTGCCTGCCGGATGATGCAAGGAGCGCCGTGCGGCCCCAGGACGGCAACAACGACGGCAGCGCGCTGTGCGACGCCGGCGCCTTCGAGCTGCCCTACGACGATCGCATTTTCTACGGCGGTTTCGAGCCTTAGGCGGCTGGCGCGACGGGACGCATGAACACGCATGACGGACTAGCCGCTCTCATGAGCCCCAGTGGCTTCGCCACTGCCGTACGCGCGGATCGACGACGCGCCGCCACAGCGGCGGCACCAGGGCCAGCACGAACATGCCGGCATAGCCCGCGGGCAGCTGCGGGCTGTCGTCGTAGTGCCGCAATGCCTGGAAGCGGCGGCGCGGATGGGCGTGATGGTCGGCATGGCGCTGAAGCTGGAACAGCATGCAGTTCGTCAGCCGCTGCGCCGCGTTCCAGGAGTGATGATGCGTGACGCGCTCGAAGCGGCCGTCCGGCAGACGCGCGCGTTCCAGGCCGTAGTGCTCGATGTAGTTGATGATTTCCAGCGTCACGCCTGCAACAAGACCCTGGATCAGGAAAGCCGCCGCCGCCTGCCATCCGAAGGCCATGCCGAAGCCGACGGCAAACACGACACTGAGCCCGTACCAGAGCACCAGTTCGTTACTCCAGTGCAGGGCGGGCAAGCCGCGTGCCTGCAGGCGCTGGGCTTCCAGGCACCAGGCGCGGTAGGCGTTGCCCCAGAGCGCGCGCGGCAGGAAGTGATAGAGCGATTGGCCGAGCCAGGCGGACGAGGTGTCGAGCGGCGTGGATACATGGACGTGGTGGCCGCGCACATGTTCCACCTTGAAGCCGGCATAGACGACGCTGGCCAGCAGCAGTCCGCCGAGCAGGGGCTCGAAGCGGCCGGTCTTGTGGATCAGCTCGTGCGCAGTATTGATCGCCGTCACGCCGCCGACGATCCCGAGCGACACGATCCACAGCGCGAGCGCCGCGCCGGAGAGCGGAACCGTGGCCGCATATCCGATTGCCCATGACAGGTGCGCCAGCCAGGCCGGCACCATGAGCCAGGTCAGCAGGCGAAAGCCCACCACACTTTCGAGTGCCGGCGCCTCCGCCTCGGGCACATTGCTGCGATCGCTGCCGAGCAGCGCGTCGGCCAGCGGCACCAGTACGAAAACAAACAGGATCGGAAACGCGGCCGCCAGTGCGGCGGGATAGCCGGCGTCGATGGCGGCCGCGCCGAGCGGCAGCAACGCGAGCGGCACGAAGGCGAGCGCAAAGCGCGAGACGTTCCGGATCGACCGCATGAGATGTCTCCGACAAGCGTGGCGCGAGTGTAGCGCGAGCGCGCCGCCGCGGATCCCCGAAGCCGGCCAATGCTGCGAGGATCGCCGTCGCTGGCGTTGCGCTGGCAGACCGTACAGGGGAATGCGTCAATGAAGGTCGCTTCCCATACGATGGTCCGGTCCGGCGCCAACGGAGGTGACAGAAGCGCGGCAGCTGTTGCCTCGTCGCAGTCACTTCGCGGTCTGGTTCACGGGCGTTTACCGCGCGCACGCGCCGTCTCGGCCGGAGATCTCAGGCCCTGCCGGATCTCGCTCTGCAAGGTTCGGATCGATGTCCTGAGCCTTCGACGGTGTACGAAAACGCCATCGGCCATGCTTCTCCGCCCGCTCACCGGAATGCCAGCACCAATTGCAGCCGGCCCTCCCCCGACGGGGAGGGCGCATGCCGCAGATCTAAGCGGCTCCCGCGTACGTGTTGAAAATGGCCGTGCCTATTCACCCACCGTGAACCGCCCGATCTCGATCTCGCCCTTGGCCGTATCCAGCCGCCGCGTCACGGCTT
>NZ_JAVTWC010000030.1:0-17150 GCF_032229445.1 Tahibacter sp. | reverse complement strand
CGTCGAGAGCAGGACGGTGTGCTCCTCGCCAAGGTCCCGCAGGGCGCCGCGCACTGGAACACCGACAGGTTCGCGTCCTGGATCCCGGTCGGGTTGTAGCTCGCGCCGACGGTGACCAGCAGGCGTTCCGTCAGCAGCGCCTCGAGATCGAGCTCGGCGCCATGGCCGACCGCCTTGTCCGCATTGACCAGCCGCGCGATGTTGGCGTTGCCGCCGACCGCGGTGAGCTGCGGATCGTCGATGGTGTAGCGGTACAGCGCGAAGCCCAGGCGCAGGCGGTTTTCCCACAGTTGCGCCTTGAGTCCGGCTTCCCACGACAGCACGGTTTCCGATTCGGCAACGGTCACGAGTTCGTCGTCGGGCAGGCTCGCGTCGGCGAACATCAGGCGTCCCTGCACGCTCGGCGCGCGGAAGCCGCGTGCGACGCGGCCATAGAAATTGACCTGGTCGCTGGCCTGGAACACCGCGCTCAGATCCCAGCTGATGTCGGTATCGCTGGGATTGGCATGGATGGGCGCGATCGGCGGACCGAACGGACCGACGACGCGTTGCGCCGAGAATTCCTTGCGGTCGTCGCTGTAGCGCAGCCCGCCGCGCAGCGTCAGGCGTTCGGTCACGTCATAGTCGCCCGAGGCGAACACCGCCCAGGCTTCGTTGTCCTGCCTCTGCGTCGCGTAGCCGTTCTGCGGCTGGCCGGGTGCCAACGTGTCGTAGCTGAAGCTGTCGACGTCGATGGACTCGTCGAAGCCGAACACGCCGGCCTGCCAGTCGAAGCGCCCCCATTCGTTGGACTCGATGCGGAATTCCTGGCTCAGCTGGCGGTGGTTCGGCAGGCCGTCGGCTGATTCGGCGGGGAACGGGATCAGGCCGGGGCCGTAGTTGCCGTCGCCGAGAAACACCGCGCCGTAGCCGCCGTCGATGTCGCCGCGGCTATAGGCATCGACGCTCTCGTAACCCGTGATCGAATGCAGCGTCGTGCTGCCGAGATCCCAGCGCAGGCGCAGGTTGGCGCCGAACTGACTGAGGTCCTGTTCGTTCCTGCCGTCGATCGAGACGCGGTCGCGCTCGAAGCCCTCGACCAGGTCATTGCTGCCTGGCCGGATGATATTGGCGCGGAACAGGCGCGCCGTGCCGTCGAGCTTGCGCGCATGGACGTTGAACAGCGCGTCGAAATCGTCGCTGGGCGCGAGCAGGTACTGCAGGCGCGCGGCGCTTTCGCGATAGCCCTCCAGATCGTCGCCGGGACCGTTGCGCGTGTTGTCGACCCAGTCGTCACGGCGCTGGTTGAGCACCGACAGCCGCAGCGCGCCGCTGTCGCCGACACCGCCGGTGACCGCGCCGGACAGATTGGTCGTGCCATAGCTGCCGTAGCTCAGGCTGGCGTAGCCGCCGAACTCGCGCTCGGGCCGCGCAGATTCGAACTTGATCACACCGGCCGGGGAATTGCGCCCGAACAGCGTGCCCTGCGGGCCGCGCGCCATTTCCACCTGGTCGAGATCGAAGATCGGGAAGCCCTTGAGGATCGGGTTCTCCTGCACCACGCCGTCGTAGACCAGCGATACGGGCTGGGACGCATTGAGATCGAAGTCGGTATTGCCCAGGCCACGGATATAGAAGCGCGGAAACGCGCGGCCGAACGATGACTCGATGTTGAGGCTGGGCAGGCGGCCTGAAAGAAAACGGACGTCGTCGCCGCCGGAGCCGAGCACGTCGAGCTTCTCGCTCTCGACGGCCGTGATCGCCATCGGCACGTCCTGGATGTTCTCGACCCGGCGCTGCGCCGTCACCGTCACGGTTTCCAGCGCGGGCGCCTCGGACGCGGACCTGGCGTCATCGTCTGTGCGGTCGGCCTGGGCCGGAACGGCGCCCGGAAGGATCAGCAGGATGGCAGCGGCAAGGCCGCTCAGGCGCGCGCCGCGGGGGCCGCGGCGATTCGACGTCGTCATGAATTGACCCTCTTGGCTATCGGCAGACAATGGCTGGGCAAGTACCGCCGCCTCCCCCGGTCCGCGTGGACGTCGGGCAGCGTTGCCGCACTGTGCACAAAATCATCCGGCGACGCCAGAACGCACCCGCCTGCGGCCGCGGGCAGCGCGCGGTGCGCTGACCGCCAGTCGCTTTGCGTTCAATAACTTGCCAACACCAGCCACCCCCGCTAGAATCCGCGACCCCGTGCGCCGATCCGGCCCTCCGGGGACCTTGCCTCACCGCGATCCGGGAGGCTGCGCAGCGGCATCCGCCGAACTGCGATATCCACAAGGAGTTTCCATGCGTCACTACGAAATCGTGTTCCTGGTCCATCCGGACCAGAGCGAACAGGTGCCCGCCATGATCGAGCGTTACAAGACGCTGATCGAAGGCGACAAGGGCGCCATCCACCGTCTGGAAGACTGGGGCCGCCGCCAGCTCGCGTTCCCGATCCAGAACCTGGCCAAAGCCCACTACGTCATGATGAACATCGAGTGCAGCCAGACCGTGCTGACCGAACTCGAGTCGGGCTTCCGCTTCAACGACGCCGTACTGCGCCACCTGATCCTGGTGCGCGACGAAGCCGTCACCGAACAGTCCTTCATCATGAAGACCAAGGACGAGAAGAGCGGCGATCGCCGTCGTCGCGATGACGATGAAGGCGGTTTCGGCGGCAATGCCGATTCCAACGACGCCGAAGCGGCCTAAGTCCAGGAGCCCACCATGTCCAAATTTTTCCGTCGCAAGAAGTTCTGCCGCTTCACCGCCGAAGGCACGGTCGAGATCGACTACAAGGATCTCAACACCCTGCGCCAGTACGTCGGCGAAACCGGCAAGATCGTGCCGAGCCGCATCACCGGCACGAAGGCGAAGTACCAGCGTCAGCTCGGCGTCGCCATCCAGCGCGCCCGTTTCCTCTCGCTGCTGCCGTACTGCGACAACCATTGAGCTGTATCTGCACGGGCTCCGAGGCAGGCCTCGGGGCTCGTGCCGTTTGAACAGTCCCGCGACGTTTAGCGACATCGCGATTCGGACAGCCACCGCTGCACCGGCCCGACCGGTGCTAACGAATCGGAGAATCCCATGCAACTGATCCTGCTGCAGAAAGTGAAGAACCTCGGCGTGCTTGGCGACAAGGTCAACGTGAAACCGGGTTACGGCCGCAACTATCTCGTCCCGCAGGGCAAGGCCGTGGCGGCCACCGCCGACAACCTCGCCCAGTTCGAACAGCGCCGCGCCGAGTTCGAAGCCAAGGCCAACCAGGTCCTGACAGGCGCCGAAGCGCGCAGGGCCGCCCTGGAAGGCGCCAGCGTCACGATCAGTGCGAACGCGAGCCCGGAAGGCAAGCTGTTCGGTTCGGTCGGTCCGCGCGACATCGCCGAGGCATTCAGCGCCGCCGGCAAGCCGCTGGAAAAGTCCGAAGTGATCATAGGCGAAGGCGCGCTGCGCCATCTCGGCGAATTCGAAGTGCAGGTCCACCTGCATGCCGACGTGCATACGACAGTCAAGGTCGTCATCACCGCCGGCTGATCGCTGCGCGCCAGCGCTGCAACTGCGTAGTCGACGGGCGCCCTCGTGGCGCCCGTTTCTTTTCCCAGGCGTCAGCGCCCTCGTGGCGCCCGTTTCTTTTCCCAGGCGTCAGCGCCCTCGTGGCGCCCGTTTCCCTCCCCGGCGACAGCGCCCTCGTGGCACCGCTTGTTTTTTATGCAACACGTTCGTGTGCAGTCAATGCCGTGTCTCTGACACCTGAATGCGACTGCACAACATATCCTCGACTTATCCCCAGCTTGTTGTCTCGACAGATGAGACGGCGCTTCGCATCATCGAACGCCGTGCCAGTCGCTCGCCGCGAGAGTTCAATGGCCGCTTTACCCGATCGCAAGACCGTCCAACGCCTCGATGCCCTGCGCATTCCGCCGCACTCGATTGACGCCGAGCAGGCGGTGCTCGGCGGCCTCATGCTCTCGCCCGAGGCCTGGGACAAGGTCGCCGATCGTCTCAACGAAGACGACTTCTATCGCAAGGACCACCGCGTCATCTTCCGCGCGATCTCGGAACTCTCGAACAAGGGCATGCCCAGCGACGCGGTGACGCTGGGCGAGTGGTTCGAGTCGCAAGGCCTGTCCGATCTCGTCGGCGGCACCGCCTACATCCTGCAGCTGGCAAACACCACGCCGAGCGCGGCGAACATCATTGCCTACTGCGACATCGTGCGCGAGAAATCCGTGCTGCGTCAGCTCATCGACGCGGGCACCGAAATCGTCGGCGACGGCTTCGCGCCGGAAGGCCGCAGCACGCAGGAAATCCTCGAAGGCGCCGAGCAGCGCGTGTTCCGCATCGCCGAGGCCGGCGCGCGCGGCCGCCAGGGCTTCGTGCCGATGCGCACCGCGGTCAAGGACGCGTTCGCGATCCTGCACCACCGCTTCGAGAACCGCGGCACTGTCACCGGCATGCCGACCGGCTTCACCGACCTCGACGAGATGACCGCCGGCCTGCAGCCCTCGGACCTCATCATCGTCGCGGCGCGCCCGGCCATGGGCAAGACCGCGTTCTCGCTCAACATGGCCGAATACGCAGCGATGAAGACCAAGCGTGCGGTGGCCGTGTTCTCGATGGAAATGTCGGCCTCGCAGCTGGCTTTCCGCCTGATTTCGTCGGTCGGCCGCATCAACCAGCAGCACCTGCGCAACGGCGACATCCAGGAAGAGGAATGGCCGCGCGTGACCAGCGCGATCACGCTGCTGTCCGAAGCGAAAATCTTCATCGACGACACGCCGGCGCTGTCACCGGGCGAATTGCGCGCGCGCTGTCGCCGCCTCAAGCGCGAGCATGATCTCGGCCTGATCGTGATCGACTACCTGCAGCTGATGCAGGTGCCTGGGAACAAGGAGAATCGCGCCACCGAAATTTCAGAAATCTCGCGCAGCCTCAAAGCGCTGGCGAAGGAACTGAATGTGCCGGTGATTGCCCTGTCCCAGCTCAACCGCTCGCTGGAACAGCGTCAGGACAAGCGCCCGGTCATGGCCGATCTGCGCGAATCCGGCGCTATCGAGCAGGACGCGGACGTCATCATGTTCATCTACCGCGACGACTACTACAACCAGGATTCGCCGGACAAAGGACTGGCCGAGATCATCATCGGCAAGCAGCGTTCCGGCCCTACCGGCAGCCTCAAGCTGACCTTCCTCGGCCAGTACACGAAGTTCGAAAACTACGCGTCGGACAACTATCTGGGCTCGTATGAGTAGCGGGAATGAGTAAGCAGGAGTGAGCAACGAGTGGGAGCTGTGCAGCGTCGCCAACATCAGTGTTGCTCGTCACTTCTACCGTTTAATGCCAGCGGCGTGCTGACCCGGTCACGCGCCTTCCTCTCTTTTCTCGCTTCTCTCCCCTCGTTTCCCGCTCCATGAGCCGCTCTGCCGTCGCCACGATCCACCTGTCCGCGCTGCGCGCGAATCTGGCGCGCCTGCGCACGCTGAGCCAGGGCGCAAAGGTGATGGCCGTGGTCAAGGCCGACGGCTATGGCCACGGACTCGAACGGGTCGCCCGCGCACTGGCCGACGCGGACGCGTTCGGCGTCGCCGCGATCGCCGATGGCCAGCGCTTGCGCGCGGCCGGTCATACGCAGCGCATCGTCGTGCTGTCGGGGCCGGACGAGGCCGCCGATCTCGCCGAACTGCGCCGCCTGCGCCTTGACGCGGTGATCCACCACGATTCGCAGCTCGCCTGGCTCGAAGCCGACCGCGATGCGCGACGCCTGCGCGTCTGGCTCAAGATCGACAGCGGCATGCATCGGCTGGGCTTCGCGCCCGAACGCACAGCCGAGGTGCTGGCGCGACTGAAAGCCGCGCCGACAGTCGACGACGACGTCGTGCTCATGACCCACTTTGCCGCCTCGGACGAATTCGACAACGACGCCACGGCGCGGCAGATCGCGCGCTTTGCGCAAGCCACGCAGGGTCTGCCAGGCCTGCGCTGCCTGTCCAACTCGGCCGGCCTCCTCGGCTGGCCTGCCGCGCGCGGCGACTGGGTGCGAGCCGGCGGCCTGCTGTATGGGCTGTCCGTCATCGCCGACAAGCGCGGCACCGATCTGGGTTTCGATCCGGCCATGAGCCTGTCGACTCGCCTGATCGCGATCAACCATCTGCGGCGCGGAGAAAGGGTTGGCTACGCGGGTACCTGGGAATGTCCGGTCGACATGGACATCGGCGTGATCGCGATCGGCTATGGCGACGGCTATCCGCGCAGCGCCGCTACCGGCACGCCGGTGCTCGTGCGTGGCCAGCGCGCGCAGATCGTCGGCCGCGTCTCGATGGACCTGGTCACGATCGACCTGCGCAACGTGCCTGGCGCGCGGGTCGGCGACCGCGCGCTGCTCTGGGGCCGCGGCCTGGCCGTGGAAGAAATCGCCGCTCGCGCCGGCACGATTTCCTATGACCTGACCTGTGGCATGACCAAGCGCGTACTGTTCGTCGAAGACTGACACGGAGACGTCCATGGCCAAGGCGAAGACCGCCTATGTCTGCAACGAGTGCGGCAGCGAACACACCCGCTGGCAGGGCCAGTGCGCCGACTGCGGCGCCTGGAACTCGATGAGCGAGATCGTGCTGAGCGCTGCGAAGAGCGCTCCTGCCGCGCCGCGACGCAGTGGGGGCTACGCCGGCGATGCAAGCGCGCCGCGCGTGCTGTCGCTCGTCGATGTCGCGCAGGATGCGCAGGCGCGCACGTCCATCGGCATCGGGGAGCTCGATCGTGTGCTCGGCGGCGGTCTCGTGGAAGGCTCGGTCGTGCTGATCGGTGGCGATCCGGGTATCGGCAAGTCGACCTTGCTGTTGCAGATGCTCGGTGCGCTCGGCGAACGCCTGAGCGGCCTGTATGTCACTGGCGAGGAATCGCTGGCCCAGGTCGCCGCCCGCGCGCAGCGCCTCGGCCTGGCGCTGGCGCCGCTGCGCGCGCTCGCGGAAACCTGCGTGGAGCGCATTGTGGAACATGCCGCAGCGCAGAAGCCGCATGTGCTGATCATCGACTCGATCCAGACGATCTGGACGGAACTGCTGACGGCGGCGCCGGGCTCGGTCAGCCAGGTACGCGAATCGGCAGCGAAACTGACGCGCTTTGCCAAGGAATCGGGCATCAGCGTGTTCCTGGTCGGCCACGTCACCAAGGAAGGCGGCATTGCCGGGCCGCGCGTGCTCGAGCACATGGTCGACGCAGTGCTGTATTTCGAGGGCGAATCCGGCAGCCGCTTCCGTGTGCTGCGCGCATTCAAGAACCGCTTCGGTGCGGTCAACGAACTGGGCGTGTTCGCGATGTCGGAAAAAGGCCTGCGCGAAGTACCGAACCCGTCAGCGATCTTCCTGTCCGCGCACACCGGCCCGACTCCCGGCAGCGCCGTCATGGTCACGCGCGAAGGCACGCGACCGCTGCTGGTCGAGGTGCAGGCGCTGGTCGACCAGTCGCCACTCGCGAACCCGCGCCGCGTCGCGCTGGGCCTGGAGCAGAACCGTCTCGCCATGCTGCTGGCCGTGCTGCATCGCCACGGCGGCGCGGCGGTCTATGACCAGGATGTGTTCGTCAACGTCGTCGGCGGCATCCGCGTGCAGGAAACGGCAGCCGACCTGCCGATCCTGTTCGCGATCCTGTCGAGCTTTCGCGACCGCGCCCTGCCCGACAAGCTCGTTGCGTTCGGTGAAGTCGGTCTGTCCGGCGAAATCCGCCCCGTGCCCAACGGCGAGGAGCGCCTCAAGGAAGCCGCGACACACGGCTTCCTCAAGGCAGTCGTGCCGCGCGCGAACGCGCCGAAAAAGTCCCGCATCGGAGAAATGGAAATCGTCGGCGTTGACAGACTGAGTGACGCGCTGGACGCGATCATGTGAAGCCTGCAGGACGCAAGCCCAAGGCAGTGGAAGGGAGCCGCCCAGAAGTTGCCGAAGGTCTGAAAAACCCACGCATTCACACCATCCCCACTCAACCCTGCGGCCCGTTGGGCGTGCAGGGCAACCAGAACCTATGGTTCCAAACGGTTGCCCTGCCCCCTTGAAGGGGAGGGCTTTTCATCGCGCCGGCGGCGGGTTGGCTGAGCACATCAGCTCGGCGTTCAATCCTTCTTCGTCGCCTCCGGCGGCGCCGGCAGCTTGTCCTTGAACGCCTCGACCTGGATCTGCAGACGTATGCGGCCCATGCCGTTGTCGGCGTATTGGGTCATGCCGAAATCGGCGCGGTCGAATTCTCCGCTGGCATCGGCGCCGCAGACCGGCTTGTTGTAGTACGGGTGGTCGATGCACTTGAACGTATTGATCGTCAGCTTCACCGGCTTCGTGACGCCGCGCAGCGTCAGCGAGCCGTCGACCCCGCTCGGCGTGTCGCCGTTGAAGCGCAGCGTGCCGGCATAGGTCATCGTCGGGTACTTCGACGCATTGAGCCAATCGTCGGTGACCGCGTGCGTGTCCATGCCGGCATGGCCGAAGTCGATGCTGCCGGACGCGATCTCGATATTCACGCTGCCGCTGCGCGCGGCAAGATCCAGCGTGACTTCACCCGAACTGCGCGTGAACTTGCCGCGCCAGACGGAAATGCCCATGTGCGGCATCTCGAAGCTCGGATAGGTGTGGTCGGGATCGATGACGTATTTCTCGGGCGCGGCATAGGCCGGCAATGCAACAAGGGCAAACAGGACGAGCAGGCGCGGATACAGGAACATGACGAAGATCCTCGGTGACGGATGGGCGGACGCGGGTGAGACGATGTAGCTTTCCTGGTAGAGCACAGCCATATCGGTTGCTCTGCGCATTCGTTCCTGGCGTCGAACGGGTGCGCGCGAAATCGACATGCGACGACATACGGTCCGTACCGCATGCTGCGCAGGCGACACGAACAACACACCTGCGATCATGGCCGGGCCTGCCGAGAGGCATCGCGTCACGACGCGTGTCCCAGTTCCTTTCCCAGCGCCGTCAGCAGATCCTCCCAACCCTGTTCGCGCGAGGCCGACGAATCGTGCCGGTCGAGGAAGGCACCCTGCTCGGTCAGTCGCAGCCGCGTGCCGCCGCCTTCGGCGATGAATTGCACGCTCAGCAGCGAGGCGGAAATACGCACCGCATCGCGGGCCATGCTGTAGGCCAGGACAATGCGATGCGGCGCCAGAATGTCGAGGTAGCGCACTTCGTTGCGGTAAACGGGCTCGCCAGCCTTGCGTTGGAAACTACCGTGCTCCCGGCCACCGACGCGGAAATCGTGCTCGTACTCGGCCAGGTCCCAGCCTTTGCCGGCGACGAACCAGCGACTCTTCGCAGCGGGATCAGCCCAGGCTGCGAAGACCTGCACCGGCATCGCGGCGTAGACGCGCTCGATCGTGAATTGCGCATGGGCGACGGCGTGTTCGTTCGCGTGGGGCCACTCGTCAGGGGCGCTCATTCGGCGGACTCCAGGAGAGACGACCATTGTCGACCGCGACGCCTTGCGCCGACCAGACCCCTGCCGCGATGCTGCGCATCCGTCCGATCACACACCGCCCATGCTCGACACGCTGACCCTGTTCCTGATCGGCTTCTCGCTCGGCAGCGCCCTGCTGCTGATCGCCGCGAACCTCAGCGGTTATGGCGCCGCCGGGCACGGCGCGCTCGCACGGAGTGCCGGCATCGTCCTGCTGCTGGCCCTGGCCGCACTGCAATGGCTGCATGGCGCTTATCTGCTGCGCGGCGACGCACTGTTCGCGTCCATGCTCTATGCGGGGCTGCTGTACGTGGCCGCGGCGGCGTTCTATCTGTTTTTCATCGAAGTGCTGCACCCGTCGGCGGCGATGAAACTCTGGCGCCTGCTTCACTTCCTGCCGGCGCTGCTCGCCATGTTCCTGCCGCCGCACCTGTCGATCCCGCTCGCATTCCTGGTCGGCACCGTGCATGCGCTGCTGTTGTTGCGCGTGGTCTACCGGCTGCGTGCACAGCGACGCCATTTCCGCCTCGAGGCCACCGCGTTCGCGGGCTTTGCGCTGATCGCCGCGCTCGTGCTCATGCTCGGCCTGGGCGCTCCCTGGTTGGGCGAACGTGTATTTTTCCTCGGCTATGCGCAGTTGATCGGGCTCGCGTTCTGGCTGGCGCTCTGGCTGCTGCTGCGCTTTCCCGACCTGCCCGGCCGCGCCGCCGACGCGGTACGCAGCGCCTACGCGAACTCGACCCTGGCCCGGATCGACAAGGACGAAGCACTGCAGCGGTTGCGCCACCTGCTGGTCGGGGAAAAGATCTACACCGACGAGAACCTGAGCCTGTCGGGCCTGGCCGGGCTGATGGCACTGACCCCGCACCAATTGTCCGAACTCATCAACACGGCCTATGGCGTCGGCTTTTCGCGCCATGTGCGCGAGCATCGCATAGAGGCGGCCAAGCGCCTGCTGCTGGCCGAGCCTGAGGCGTCAGTGTTGTCGATAGGCCTGGCCGTCGGGTTCAACTCGCAGTCGAACTTTTATGCCGCCTTCCGTGAGATCACCGGTGAAGTACCGGGGCGCTATCGCAAGCGCGGCGGCAGCCCGGAGCCGTGACTTTCTGCGTTCTGATCATTCCGGAAATCGCCAAGCCATTGATCGCACAGGGCCACTGAAACCCGACAAATAAATCCGCTGCGTTCTTGTCATTGTGGAAGCGCGACCGGCCCGCGTCGGCCGACGCTGTCGTCCGTCACCACGACGGAGCGTTCCGCATGTCCTGCGTCCCATCCATCACCGTCTTCTTCGATGGCCATTGCCCGGTATGCCGGCGCGAGGTCGCCGCCTATCGCCGCCTCGCACCCGCCGCACCGGTCCGCTGGCGCGACATCGCGATCACGCCGCCGACAGCGGAACAGGACGGCTTCGATCTCACTGCGGCGCTGGCGCTGCTGCATGTACGCGATGGCGACGGCCGCCTGCGCATCGGTCTCGACGCACACCTGTGCCTGTGGCAGCAACTGCCCGGCTGGCGTCTGCTGGTGAAACCGCTGCGGCGCTCGGTGCGGCTGCGCAATGCCGTCGACGCGCTGTACCGCCTGTTCACGCGCTACCGTCCAGGGTTGCGTCGGCGCGCGCGGGAGCAGGGTCATGGCTGAGCGCGTGCCCTGGCAAGACCTGACCAGGCTGGCTCCACACGAAATCCTGGCCGAGATCGTCCTGCCGCTGCCGTGGCTGCTGCTCGCCTGGAGCCTCGCCGCACAGGGCTGGTCCGCGCTGGCGCTGCTGGCGATGGCGCCGTTCTTCACAACGGCGCTGCGCCTGACCCATGACACCTTCCATCGCAACCTGGGTCTGGAGCGGCGCGCCGGCGACCTGCTGCTGTTTGCCCTGAGCCTGCTGCTCGGCGGCGCGCTGCATGCGATCGAGTACACCCACCTGCGCCATCACCGCGACAGCCTCGGCGCCGACGATATTGAGGGACGCATGGCGCGCTACGGGTTCTGGGCCGCGCTCGTGCGCAGCCCGCTCTATCCGCTGCTCATCCATGTCGAGACGCTGCGCCGCGGCAGCACGCGGCAACGACGCTGGGTGAGGCGCGAACTGGTCGCCGTCGCGCTGGTGCAGGCACTGATCTGGAGTAGTGGCGACACCGCCCTGCAGACGCTGTCGCTCGCGTTGCTGCTCGCCAACGCGCTCGTGCCGATGATCGGCATCTGGAGCGTGCATCGCGACTGCGATAGCGGCCATGCGCGCAGCAGCCGGCGCGGCTGGCTGCTGCGCCTGAGCTTCAACATGCTCTACCACGACGAGCACCACGCCTATCCGGGCGTGCCGGCACGACGGTTGCCACAGCTGGTGCAACGCATCGATGCGCAGCGCACGGATGCGGTGCCGGACGTGCTCGATTTCAGGCTGCGGCGACGCCCGGGGACACGTGCCGCGGGCCTGCTGGTGCTGGCGTTGCTGCTGGCCGGTTGCGAGCCACGCAGCGCGGCGCAGGCGCAGATCGACGTCTGCGCGCTCGTCCTCGGGGCGATCGACACCACCGAACTGCCGATCGCCATCGCCGCGCCGGCGCACGACACGCTAGCCGGCTCGTGCCTGCTACGGTCCGACGCCGACGCGCAGCGGCACGCGCAGGTCCAGGTACACCTTTACACCGGTGCGGCGGCGCGATTGCACGAGGGCTCGCTCGAGCGGACCTGGCGCATCGCCCTGGCCGAAGCGCGCAGCAACTACGGCAGCGACGGCGGCACCCTGGCGCTGCGGCGCACCCGCGCGGGCTCGGTATTCGGCTTCGAGCGCGGCGGCGGCGGACAGATCCTGCTGCAGGGCCGCGGCCTGATTCTCGAGATCGGCGCGCGCGGCATGGAACGCGACGACGCCTTCGTTATGGCCGAGCGGATCTGGCGCGCGCTGCAGCGGTAGCGGCGGCACGGTTCCCAGCGCCATTCCACCCTGTGCCGGCGCCCTCGATTCCGGTTTGAAGCGACGGCCGAACGCGGCGATCATGGCGCCTCGGCACAGGGGAAGCACCGTATGACCCGCATGGAATTCGAGGCGCTCGTCGCGCGTCTGGACACGCTCGCGCAGAACGACCCGCGCGGCTACAAGTTGCGCCTCATCGCTCTGGCCCTGCTCGGCTACGGCTATCTGGCCGGCATCGTCTGTCTGCTGATCGCGCTGCTGCTTGCCACGGCACTGTCGGTGATCTTCCTTAAGGCGCTCGCGCTCAAGCTGATGATCCCGCTGGCGTTCTTCATCTGGGTCGTGCTGCGTGCGCTGTGGGTGCGGATCACACCCCCGGTCGGCTTCGCGGTGACGGCACGCACCGCGCCGGCGCTGTTCGAACGCATCGACCAGTTGCGTCGGACGCTGAAGGCGCCGCGCTTCCATCGCGTGCTGATCACCGACGATTTCAACGCCGCAGTGATGCAGGTGCCGCTGCTGGGCCTGTTCGGCTGGCATCGCAACTACCTGTTGCTCGGCCTGCCGCTGCTGAAATGCCTGACCCGCGAACAGCTCGATGCGGTGCTCGCGCACGAGTTCGGCCATCTTGCCGGTGGGCACGCGCGCTTCGGCAACTGGCTGTACCGCTCGCGCGCGGTCTGGCTGCAACTGGCCGAGAGCATCGGGCGCGCCGGCGGCGGCGGCAGTTTCCTGTTCCGCCGGTTTTTCCAATGGTACGTACCGTATTTCCGCGCCTGGACCTTCCCGCTCGCGCGCGCGAACGAATACGAAGCCGACGCCGTGTCGGCGCGCCTGACCTCACCGCGCGTTGCGGCCGAGGCGCTGACCAGCGTCAATGTCGGCGCGGCCCTGCTCGAAGAGCGGTTCTGGCCGGACCTGCACCGCAATGCCGACGAACAGCCGCAACCGGCTTTCCTACCATATGCCCGCCTCGGCCAGGGACTCGACCGCGACTTCCACAGCGACGACGGCCGCCGCTGGCTCGACCAGGCGCTCGCGCGCGAGACCACCTGCGACGACACGCATCCGGCGCTGCGCGACCGGCTCGCCGCACTGAAGCAGCAGGCCTGCGTCGCACCACCGACCGAAGGCAGCTCCGCCGACCATCTGCTCGGCGCGCTGCGCGAGCGCATCATCGAGACCTTCGACACGCGCTGGAAGGAACAGGTCAGCCACGACTGGCGCCAGCGCTACGACACCGTGCAGCAGGGCCGACGCCGACTCGAGGAGCTGGACCAGCTTGCGGCGTCGCGCTCGCTCGATGTCGACGAAATGCTCGAGCGCGCGCACCTGCTGGGCGATGCGCGCAAGGACCCGGACGGCGCGCTGGAGCAGCTGCGGCAGGCAGTCGAGGCACATGCGGACAGCGCGCCGGCGAATTTCTACTACGGCCTGCGCCTGCTCGCGCGCAACGATGCGGCCGGTGTCGCATTCATGACCCGCGCGATGGAGCTACAGCCCGATGCCAAGGGCGCCGTCAGCGAAGCGCTGCGCGATTACTACTGGCGCAACGGCGACAAGGCCAGCGCCAACGCCTGGCACGAGCAGGCGGAACGCCACGAGGCGATCAGTGACCAGGCCCGCGCCGAGCGCGCGCGCTTTGCCATCAGCGACACACTGCGGCCGCACGACCTCACCCTTGAACAGGTCGCCGCAATCACGGCGCAGCTGCGCGAACTCGGCATCTATCGGGCCTGGCTCGCCCAGCGCGTGCTCAAGCACATGCCCGAGCGGCCGCAGCTCGTGCTGGGTTTCCGCGCGACCAGACCACTGCGCTGGCACTCCGCCGCCCGCGCCGAGCAGCAGCAGCGCCAGATCCTTGCGCGCATCGCGTTTCCGCACGACGTCATCGTGCTCGCGGTCGACGGTGACAATGTGAAATTTGGGAGAAAATTATCAAAAGTAAAAGGCTCGCGTCTCTACTGAACGGCGAGCAGCTGTGGCGGGTCGCCGTAAACAGGTGGACGGCGACGTTCAGCCGTCGGTGGTGCGGCGCTCCAGACATTCCGCGGCGCGGCGCTGCAAGAGCGCCTGCTCGCGCACGTTGCGCGTCAGCGCCGCCGCGCGGCGGAATTCCGCTGCCGCTTCGCCGCGGCGGTCGAGCCTGGCCAGCAGGTCGCCGCGCACGCTGGGCAGCAGATGGTAGTTGGCCAGGCTCGCCTCGTGCTGCAACGCGTCGGCGATCACGAGCCCGGCCGCCGGCCCGAACGCCATCGATACCGCGACCGCGCGGTTGAGTTCGATCACCGGCGACGGTGCAACCTGGGCGAGCGCGCCGTACAGCGCGGCGATACGCAGCCAGTCGGTGTCGGCGGCGGCGCGAGCACGCGCATGGCACGCGGCAATCGCCGCCTGCAAGGCATAGAAGCCCGCGCCACCGCCGAGTTCCTCAGTGCGCGCGAGGGCGGCAAGCCCGCGCCGGATCAGCAACTGGTTCCAGCGCGCCCGGTCCTGTTGCAGCAGCAGTATCGGCTCGCCGTTCGCGTCCACGCGCGCCACTGCGCGCGAGGCCTGGATTTCCATCAGCGCGAGCAGACCCTGGGCTTCGGCCTCACGCGGCATCAGCGCGACGAGGATGCGGCCCAGGCGCATCGCCTCCTCGCACAACTGCGGCCGCATCAGGTCGTCGCCGGCGGTCGCCGCATAGCCTTCGTTGAAGATGAGATAGATCACGCCGAGCACCGAGGACAGGCGCTGCGCCAGTTCTGCGGCCGGCGGAACCTCGAACGGCACGTGCGCGTTGGTCAGCATGCGCTTGGCGCGCACGATGCGCTGGGCGATCGTGGGTTCGGGCTGTAGAAAGGCGCGCGCGATCTCGTCCGTCGTCAGTCCTGCGATCAGGCGCAGGGTCAGCGCGGCGCGCGCCTCGCTCGACAGCACCGGATGACACGCGATGAAGATCAGCCGCAACACGTCATCGCCGACGCTGTCGTCGAGCTGCTCGCCGTCGGGCGCCTGCAGCAGTTCGTGCAGTTCCTGTTCGACGCCGAGTTGTTCGTGCTTGCGCTGCGCCATGTCATTGCGCCGCAGGCGATCGATCGCCCGATGCTTGGCCGCGGCCATGAGCCAGGCGCCCGGATTGTCCGGCACGCCGCCTTGCGGCCATTGCTCCAGCGCCGCGACCAGCGCGTCCTGGGCCAGGTCCTCGGCCAGGCTCAAATCGCGCACGAGGCGCATGAGCCCGCCGATCAGGCGCGTGGACTCCATGCGCCAGACCGTGGCGATGGCCTTGTGCGGCGCCGCGCTCATGCGCCAGGGGCCGCGGTGAGAAGGACAACATGCCGGTGTGCTCGCATCGCGCTTCAGGACTCCGCACGGGCCTTGAGATTGGCCAGGCCACTCTCGAAATCCTTGCCGACCAGCGTGTCCATGCTGACGACCAGACCCATGAGTTTGGACAGGTACGGTTGCGGACCGTACATCGCCCAGACCACGTCGGTCGAGTCGCCATCCGGTTGCAGCGCGAATTCGGCGGTGTTGTGCGCTTCGAATGGCTTGAGGAAATCGAGCTGGATGCGGATGCGCGAGTACGGCGTCGATTCGACGATCTGCATGCGCCCCTTTCCGACCTTGCTGTTGCCTTCCCAGGCGTAGGCCGAATCCCTGCCGCTGGCCGGGCCGCTGTAGTCGCGCTTCAGCGCGGGATCCCTGTTTTCCCACGGCGACCACGCGGTCCAACGGCGAAAGTCGTCGATCAGCGCGAAGATCGTGTCCGGCGCAGCCCCGATGCGAATACGGCGTTCGATGCGGAACGAATCGGGGCGGAACGCGGCGGTGATGAGCAGGCCGGCCACCGCGACCACGATGACCCAAAAGATAATCGTGAACATGTGATTCCCCTCGTGACACGGCGGCATCGTGCGCGGATGCCGCCGTCGGCGAATTCTCGCAGCGCGCGGCGGCGCCGAGCGCTGCCCCGGCTTACCCGCGCTTGGCCATCTCCGCGCGAAGACGGTCTTCCTGTTCGCGCAGCTCCGGGGTGAATTCCGCGCCGAAATCCTCGGCTTCGAACACGGGACGGATCTCGATGACGCTGTGCTCGCCGGTCGGATTCGGGCAGCGCTTGACCCATTCGACGGCTTCGTCGAGATCGCGCACCTGCCAGATCCAGAAGCCGGCGACGAGTTCCTTGGTTTCGGCGAACGGTCCGTCGACCACGCTGCGCTTGTCGCCGGAGAACTGCACGCGCGCACCTCGTGCGCTCGGGTGCAGGCCTTCGCCGGCGAGCATGATGCCGGCGTTGACGAGTTCTTCGTTGTAGCGGCCCATGTCGGCCAGCAGTTGCTCGCTCGGCATCACGCCCGCTTCGGTATCGGCATTGGCCTTGACCAGGATCATGCAGCGCATCGTCGTTCTCCTTGCTTCGGGGGGCTGCCACCGCTATTGGCGGCCGGTTCTGCTCAAGCGTCGGACGAGAGTGTGCTGGATCGACAGGCGATGAAAATCAATTCGCGCCCGGAACAGTCGCGATGAAAACGAAAAAGAGGCCGGACGATTTCTCGTCCGGCCGGAAAAAACCCGCAGCCCCGCGGCCCGGCTCTAGAGAACCGCTGAACAGGTCGATATTTGCTTTTGATTTCGGAGCCCCCTTGAGTCAAGGGGGTGAAGAGTGATCGCTCAGAACCGCAGGTTCTGATCGCTCTGAACGCCCGACGGGCCGGACCGGCCAAACGCCTGCGTAGCAGGCGCTTGGCGGGGTTGTGGAGATCTGGTGCTGAGTACAAGAGCGGTAGTGCAAGGACTTGGTGGAGTCGGGGACTGGCGCGGTAGCGATGAAGCTCCGTTTCCAGTC
>NZ_JAVTWC010000029.1:0-17304 GCF_032229445.1 Tahibacter sp. | reverse complement strand
AGCGCCGCTTCGAGGCCGACCCGCAAGTCCAGTCCGCGCTGCTGCTGTTGCAGGAGCGCGTGCCGCGCGCCGCCGGCCAGCCGGCCAGCGATCCGCAACTCGTCGACGCACGCAATGCGAGCGAGGCCATCGCCGTTCCGCTGCGCGCGTTCAATCGCCCCGACCCGGCCGCACCCGCGGTGCAGCTGCTGTCCAACGGCCGCTACCACGTCATGCTCAGCAGCGCCGGCGGCGGCTACAGCCGCTGGCGCGATGTGGCGCTGACGCGCTGGCGCGAGGACCCGACCCGCGATGCGTGGGGCAGCTTCTGCTATCTGCGCGATCCTGACAGCGGCCGCGTCTGGTCGACCGCGTTCCAGCCGACGCTGAAGGCTGACGAAGACTACGAAGCCGTATTCACCGAGGCGCGCGTGCAGTTCCGCCGCCGCCTGGACGGCTGGGAGACGCATACCGAAATCGTCGTGTCGCCCGAGGACGACATCGAACTGCGCCGCACCCGTATCACCAACCGCGGCCCGACCGCCCGCACGATCGAACTGACCAGTTACGCCGAGGTCGTGCTCGCGCCGGCGATCAGCGACAGCCTGCATCCGGCCTTCAGCAAGCTGTTCGTACAGACCGAGATCGTCGCCTCGCGCGACGCGATCCTGTGCTCGCGCCGGCCACGCGACGCGCACGACACGACGCCATGGATGTTTCATCTCGCCGCCGTGCACAAGGGCGAGAGCCTCGGCGTCTCGTTCGAAACCGATCGTGCGCGCTTTCTCGGCCGGCGCCGCTCGCCTGCCGACCCGCAGGCGCTGGATCGGCACGCGGTGCTGTCGGGAACGCAAGGCTCGGTGCTCGACCCGATCGTCGCGATCCGGCACCGGATCCACGTGCAGCCGGAGCAGACCGTCCATGTCGATCTCGTGATCGGGGTCGCCGCGAATCGCGAAGGCTGCCTGCAACTCGTGGACAAATACCACGACCGACGCCTCGCCGATCGCGTGATCGAGCTGGCCTGGACCCACAGCCAGGTGTCGCTGCGCCAGATCAACATCAGCGAAGCGGAGGCGCAGACCTACGCGCGCCTGGCCGGCCGCATGCTCTACAGCCACGCCTCGCTGCGTGCCGAGGCGCAGCTCGTGCTGCGCAACCGGCGCGGCCAGCCCGGCCTGTGGGCCTATGCGATCTCCGGCGACCTGCCGATCCTGCTGCTGCAAGTCAGCGGCGGCGACAACATGGGTCTGGCCCGCGACGCGATCCAGGCGCATGCCTACTGGCGCCTCAAGGGCCTGGCCGTCGACCTCGTGATCTGGAACGAGGAACGCGGCGGCTACCGACAGGACCTGCATGACGTGCTCATGGGCATGATCGCCGCGAGCGTCGACGCGAATCTGCTCGAACGGCCCGGCGGGATTTTCGTGCGCGCCGCAGAGCAGATCCCGCACGAGGACCGCATGCTGCTGCTGGCGATCGCGCGCATCGTACTCAGCGACAAGAAGGGCAGCCTAGCCGAGCATCTGCAGCGACGCGAAATCACCGAGACAGCGGTGCCGCGGCTGGCCATCACCGACACCACGGCGCGTCCGCCGGCCGCGCCGCCGGCCGCGCCGGCCCGGGCACCGCTGCGCCTGGACAACGGCCGCGGCGGATTCTCGGCCGACGGCCGCGAATACGTCATCACGAGTGCGCCAGGCGAATCGACGCCGGCGCCCTGGATCAACGTGATCGCCAATCCCGGCTTCGGCTGCATCGTGTCGGAAAGCGGCATGGGCTACAGCTGGCGCGAGAACGCGCACGAATACCGTCTGACGCCTTGGCAGAACGATCCGGTCAGCGATGCCGGCGGCGAAGCGTTCTACCTGCGCGACGAGGAAAGCGGCCGCTACTGGTCGCTGGCCGCACTGCCCGCGCCCGGCGCCACGCCGTATACCGCACGGCATGGCTTCGGCTACAGCGTGTTCGAGCATGTCGAGGACGGCATCCAGAGCGATCAGCGCATCTACGTCGCGCCCGATGCCGCGGTGAAATTCTTCGTGCTGCGCCTGCGCAACGTTTCTGGCCGGCGCCGCTGCCTTTCCGCCACCGGCTACGTCGAGTGGGTGCTCGGTGATCTGGCGGCGAAATCGGCGATGCATGTCGTCACCGAGCTCGATCCCGACAGCGGCGCACTGCTCGCGCGCAATGCGTTCCATCCGGAATTCGGCGAGTGGGTGTCGTTCTTCGACGTCGACGAGGCCAACCGCACGCTCAGCGGCGACCGCCTCGAATTCATCGGCCGCAACGGCAGCCTGGCGCGTCCCGCGGCGCTGGAACGTACGCGCCTGTCCGGCCGCGTCGGCGCGCTGATGGATCCCTGCGGCGCAATCCAGATCCCGTTCGAGCTCGAGGACGGGCAGACGCGCGAGATCATTTTCCGGCTCGGCTCCGCGACGAGCGCGCACGAGGCCAGCGCGCTGGTCAAGCGCCTGCGCAAGCCGGGCTACGCACGCGAGGCGCTCGACGCTGTACGCGCGCAGTGGACGCGCCTGCTCGGCGCGATCGAGCTGGATACGCCGGACGAAACGCTCAACGCCCTGGGCAACGGGTGGCTGATCTACCAGGTCATCGCCTGCCGGCTGTGGGGACGCAGCGGCTACTACCAGTCCGGTGGCGCGTTCGGTTTCCGCGATCAGTTGCAGGACGCCATGGCCCTGGTCCACGCCGCTCCGGAACTGCTGCGTGCGCAGTTGCTGCTGTGTGCACAGCGCCAGTTCAAGGAAGGCGACGTGCAGCACTGGTGGCACCCTCCCTCAGGCCGCGGCGTGCGCACGCGCTGCTCGGACGACTATCTGTGGCTGCCGCTCGCGACCTGCCGCTACGTCAGCTGCAGTGGCGACACGGCCATACTCGACGTGACCCAGCCCTTCCTCGACGGGCGCGCCCTCGTGCCGGGCGAGGAGTCGTACTACGACCTGCCGCTACGCTGGGACGACCATGCGCCGCTCTACGTCCACTGCGTGCGTGCGATCGAACACGGCCTGCGCATGGGTCCACACGGCCTGCCCCTGATCGGCAGCGGCGACTGGAACGACGGGATGAACAACGTCGGCCAGGGCGGCCGCGGCGAAAGCGTGTGGCTGGGCTTTTTCCTCTACCGCGTATTGCTCGACTTCGCACCGCTGGCGCGCGCTCGCGGCGATGCGGCATTCGCCGCGCGCTGCGACAGCGAGGCGGCGACGCTGCAGGCGAATCTCGAATTGCATGGCTGGGACGGTGCCTGGTACCGGCGCGCGTATTTCGACGACGGCACACCACTGGGATCGGCCAGCAACGAGGAATGCCGCATCGACGCGATCGCGCAGAGCTGGGCCGTCCTGTCCGGCGCCGCACCGGACGCGCGCGTGCAGCAGGCACTGGATGCGCTCAACGAACGGCTGGTTCGGCCGCAGACGCGACTGATCCAGCTGCTGGATCCGCCGTTCGACACGGCGCCTCTGGATCCGGGCTATATCCGCGGCTATGTGCCCGGCGTGCGCGAAAACGGCGGCCAGTACACCCACGCCGCGATCTGGTCGGTGATGGCCTTCATCGAGGCCGGTCGCGGGCAGCAGGCCTGGGAGCTGTTCGACATGATCAATCCGCTGCGCCATGCGCAGACGCCTGAAGGTGTGGAAACGTACAAGGTGGAACCGTACGTGGTCGCGGCCGACGTCTATGCGGTAGACCCGCACGCCGGCCGCGGCGGCTGGACCTGGTATACCGGCTCGGCCGGCTGGATGTACCGCCTGATCGTCGAGTCGCTCCTCGGCCTGCGCCGTGAAGGCGCGCGCCTGCACATCGAACCGTGCCTGCCGGCGCACTGGCCGGGCTTCCGCTTCGTCTACCGCTTCGGCGCGACCGCCTACCGCTGCCACGTCATCGCCGCGACCGTCGAAAGGCCAGCGACGGCGCGGGCCACGCTGGAGCTGGTCGACGAGGGCGGCGAGCACACGCGCGAGTTCGTCGTCGCGCGGCGCTGACAGGGCGCCGAGCCGCATCGGTCAGCGCAGCGGGAGACCACCGGCGCCGGACGCCGCGCTTGCGACGTCCGGCGCCTGCGGCTCGGCCGCGAGCGAGCCGTGCCGGCACGGAACGGCAAACCTCGATGCCCGTCTGCATCCGAGCGGTCCCCGCCGCCGTAAGGTTCTGCGTTCCCGTCCACAGACAGGTGTCTGGTGCACATCGGCAATGTTCGGCTACATCCCGGCCTGGCGGCGTGTCTGGCGCCCGACACGCTCGCGGCGACCGGGCCTGTGGGGGACTGGAGCCATCGCGCGGCTGGACGCACGGCGCCGCAGCGAAGCCGACTCCGCTGGCGAACACACGACTTGCACAATGTCGTGCGTAGGCTCGCCCGAGGCGGTACCCTCGATGTCGCGCCTGGCGCGGCACAACCAACGGAACCGGGACGGATGGACTCAAACCCGCAGCAGCTACGCGATCCGGCCAACGCCGCGATCGATGATCTCTTGTACAAGGTCGCTGCCGGCGACCGCAGCGCCTTCGAACAGCTTTACCGCTCCACCGCCAGCCGTCTGCTGGGCACCTGCCTGCGCGTACTGCCTGACCGGCTCGAGGCCGAGGACGTATTGCAGGAAGTCTTTGTCACCGCCTGGAACAAAGCCAGCCAATTCGACGCCCAGCGCTCCGGCGGCATGACCTGGCTGGCCTCGATCGCACGCCATCGCGCCATCGACCGCCTACGTGGCCTGCCGGCCCAGGCGGCCCATGCGCCCATCGAATTTGCCGAAACGACGGCAGACCCCGCCCCCGCTCCAGCGGCCGCCGCGGAAGCGGATGCCGAACGCACCCGGCTCGACGATTGCCTGCAGCGCCTCGAACCCAAGCGCCGCACCCTGATCAACAGCGCCTTCTTCGACGGCTCGACCTATGAAGAACTGGCCCGTCGCTGCGGTTCGCCGCTCGGTTCGGTCAAGAGCTGGATCCGGCGCGGCCTGCTGCAGTTGCGGACCTGCCTCGAATCATGAACACCACCGTGAGTCCGTCCGAACAGGAACCCGGCGAACCGACCGGAGACGATCTGCGCGCGGCCGAATACGTGCTCGGCGTACTGGATGCGGCGGAACGCCGCGAGGTGCAGCAGCGCATGATCGACGATGCTTCCCTGGCGCGCCGCGTCGAGGAGTGGGAGCAGCGCTTTGCGCCGTGGCTGTCTCGCGTCGCAGCGGTCGAACCCTCGGCGCTGGTGTGGCCGCGCATCACGCAGCGGCTTGGCTGGCGTACGGCAGCGGCCAAGCCGGCGCTTCGCGATAACGCCGCCTTCTGGCGCCGTACCGCGGCGCTCGCGACCGCCGCGGCATTGGCCGCCGTCGCGTTCGGTCTCACCCGCCCGCAACCTGCGGTCACGACCGTCGCAGGCGAGGAACAGGCTGCCCGCCCGGTCACCGTACTGGCGCGCGACAACGGCGCCGCGGCGTGGATCGCACGCGTCGATGCGGCCCGCGGCAAGGTCCTCATGGTGCCGGTGCCGTCCCCGCTGGACGGCTCGGGTCGCGTCAATGAATTGTGGATAATTCCAGTCGGTGGCACACCGCATTCGCTCGGATTCCTGTCCAACGACAAGGCGCATACGATCGACGTGCCGGCCGGGCTGCGCAACGCGGTCGCCGCCGGTGCGATCTTCGCGGTCACGCTGGAAGACCAGTCCGGCATTCCGCATGCGGCACCGAGCAGTCCGATCGTGGCCAAGGGCAGCATCCAGTCGATCTAGTCGACGGTCGAGAGTGGGGTGAAAGCCCCTTTCTCGATCGTACGGCGCAAGCGGGGCCGACCCAGCCCGTAGAGAATCAATGGGATACGCGATCGACTCCCGGGATATCGATCCTCGGCACACCGATCGATCTGCGGGACACCCATCCCGGAGCACCCCCACTTTTCTCGACCGCCTGCCAATCAGATGTTCACTGCATCCGCAGCGCACATCGGCACGTACATAGCCTGTCCCTTGGGTAACGGAGCGAACATGGACGGCAGTCGGCGGTCGGGCAGGACGACCAACCTGGGTTTGGCGGTGCGTCACTGGTTCGATGCCGGTGCCGCGCCCGAATCCGGCGCCAACAGCGACGGCGACCGCGATCACATCGACTGGCTGCGCGCCCTGCCCTTCGTGCTCCTGCACCTGGCCTGCTTCGCGGTGATCTGGGTCGGCGTTTCACCGCTGGCGGTCAGTGTGGCGATCGCGCTGTATGTGGTGCGCATGTTCGCACTGACCGCGTTCTATCATCGCTACTTCTCGCACAAGACCTTCCGCACTTCGCGCCCCGTGCAGTTCGCGTTCGCGCTGATCGGGGCGTCCTGCGCCCAGCGCGGACCGCTGTGGTGGGCTGCGCATCATCGTGACCATCATCGCCACGCGGATACGCCGGACGACCTGCATTCGCCGGCACAGCACGGCTTCTTCTGGAGCCATGCGGGCTGGTTCCTGACGCCGCGCGCATTCCGCACCGATCTCGCGCGCGTGCCCGACCTCGCCCGATTTCCCGAACTGCGCTGGCTCGACCGCTACGACACGATCGTGCCGCTGCTGCTCGCCGCGTTGCTGTATGCGGCCGGCAGCGTGCTGCAGCACGTCGCGCCGCACCTGCAGACCAGCGGCGCGCAATTGCTGGTCTGGGGCTTCGTCGTATCGACCGTCGTACTGTTCCATGCCACGGTCACGATCAACTCCCTCGCCCACCGTTTCGGTTCGCGCCGCTTCGACACGCCCGACGACAGCCGCAACAACGTCTGGCTCGCGCTGCTGACGTTCGGCGAGGGCTGGCACAACAACCACCATTTCTTCCCAGGCAGCGCGCGGCAGGGATTTCGCTGGTGGGAGGTCGACCTCAGCTGGTACGGCCTGCGCCTGCTGGCCGCGCTCGGACTCGTGCATGGCCTCAAGCCCGTACCGGCCTGGGTGCTTGCGCGAGCGCGGAGCTGAGCATGCGCATCGCCGTCATAGGCTCGGGGATCGCCGGACTCGCCAGCGCCTGGCTGCTGTCGCGCCGGCACCAGGTCGTGCTGTTCGAGGCCAACGATTATCTGGGCGGTCATACGCATACGCATGCGATCGAACAGCACGGCCGCAAATACGCCGTCGACAGCGGATTCATTGTGCACAACCGCGCACACTATCCGTTGCTGACCCAGCTCCTGGCGGAACTCGGCGTGCCGACCCAGCCGACGAGCATGAGTTTTTCGGTGCACAACGCCGCGAGCGGTCTGCAGTACAACGCCACTTCGCTGGATGGATTGTTCTGCCAGCGCCGCAACCTGGTTTCGCCACGCTTCTGGGGCATGCTGCGGGATCTCTACCGCTTCTATCACCATGCACCTGCGCTGCTGCGGCAGACCGGGCCGGGGCCGAGCCTCGGCGACTACCTCGCCGAGCACGGTTACGGCAGCGCGTTCCGCGACGAACACCTGGTGCCGATGGCCTCGGCGCTGTGGTCCTCGCCGCCGGGGCAGATCCTCGCCTTTCCGGCGCGCTATCTCGTGCAGTTCATGGCCAACCACCAGATGCTCCAGGTCACCAGCCGGCCCGAGTGGCGCGTGATCTGCGGCGGCTCGCGCGCCTACGTCGACGCGCTGCAGGCGCGCTGGTCCGTGGAGGTGCGCCTGGCCACGCCGGTGCAATCGCTGCGCCGCGACGCGCAGGGCGTCGAGCTGGTCTGGGCCGACCGGCGCGAACGCTTCGATCACGCCGTGCTGGCCTGCCACAGTGATCAGGCATTGGCCCTGCTCGCCGACGTGGACGAGCGCGAGCGTGACATCCTCGGCGCGATTGCCTACCAGCCCAACGAGGCCGTGCTGCACACCGATGCAAGCGTGCTGCCGCCCCAGCGCAAGGCCTGGGCCGCCTGGAATACCTGCGTGCCCGCCGACCCCGGCGCGCCCTGTGGCGTAAGCTACTGGATGAATTGCCTGCAGCGCATCGATTCGCCGGAACCTTTCATCGTCACGCTGAACCGCACCGACGCGATCGATCCGGCGCGCGTGCTGCGCCGCCTGCGCTACGCGCACCCGGTCTACAGCCACGCGGCCGTCGCGGCCCAGGCGCGAAAGGCCGAGATCCAGGGCCGGCGCCACACCTGGTTCGCCGGCGCGTACTGGGGCTGGGGATTTCATGAAGACGGCCTGCGCAGCGGCGTCGAAGTCTCGCGCGCACTCGGCGTCGAGTGGCCAGTGACACAGCGGCATCCGCACGATGCGCTACGGGAGGCTGCATGAGCGCGTCCGCCGTGTCGAACGGCCTGGCCAGCGCGGTCTACGAAGGCACCGTGCGGCACCGGCGCCATGATGCGCATCCGCATGCGTTCCGCTACCGGATGGCGCAGCTTTATCTCGATCTCGACGAGATCGATCGCGTATTCGCGTCGCGCTGGCTGTGGTCGGTGGACCGGCGCAACCTCGCCGAATTCCGCCGCAGCGACTACCTCGCGCCACACGACCTGCCTCTCGCCGAAGCCGTTCGCACACGCGTCGCCGCGGTGACGGGCCGCTACCACGCCGGTCCGATCCGCCTGCTCGCGCACCTGCGCTACGCCGGCTATGCCTTCAATCCGGTCAGCTTCTACTACGGCTTCGAAACCGACGGCGAGCTCGCCTTCGTACTCGCCGAGATCACCAATACGCCCTGGGGCGAGCGCCACAGCTATGTGCTGCCGGCCGACCAGGCCGAGCGTCACGGCCGAGCGCTGCACTGGTCGTTCGCCAAGGCTTTCCACGTCTCGCCATTCCAGGCGATGGACGCGGACTATCACTGGCGCTTCACGCCACCCGGCGCAGACCTGCGCGTGCACATGGAACTGCTGCGCGGCGGCGAGCGCCACTTCGACGCCACCTTGTCGCTGCGGCGCCGCCCGCTCGACGGCGCCGCGCTCGCGCGCGTGCTCTGGCGCTATCCGGCGATGACTGCGCAAGTGATGGGCGCGATTCACTGGCAAGCCTTGCGCCTGTGGCTCAAGCGCACCCCCGTCTTTACTCATCCCCGAGGATCCCACCCATGAGCGAACCGGCTGACGTCGCGCTGAACTATTCCACCAGCTGGAGCGCGCTCGATCGCTGGCTGCGCGCGCGGCTGTTCGCGCAGATGCGCGCGCTGCAGGGCGGGCGGGTCCGGATCGCCGATGAGCTGGGCTGCGAAGAGCTGGGCTGCAGCGGATTGGGCAAGGCCGGGCACGCGGCAACGCCGATCACGATCCGCGTGACGCAACCCGGCTTCTATCGCGCGGTCGCCGCTAGCGGCAGCGTCGGCGCTGGCGAAGCGTATATCCACGGCTACTGGCAGTGCGACGATCTGGTCGGCCTCGTGCGACTGCTGGTCCGCAACCGCGCGCTGCTCGACGGCATGGAAACCGGTTTCGCGCGGCTCGGCGGCTGGGCATTGCGCGCCTGGCAGGCGCTGCGGCCGAACTCGCGTGAGGGCGCACGCCGAAACATTGCGGCGCACTACGATCTCGGCAACGAATTCTTCCGCCTGTTCCTGTCCTCAGACCTGATGTATTCCTCCGCGATCTTCGCCAGTGCTCAGGACACGCTGGAAGAAGCCTCGCTGCGCAAGCTCGAGCGTATCGCCGAAAAGCTGCGCCTGTGCCCGGATGACCATGTGCTGGAAATCGGCACCGGCTGGGGCGGCTTCGCGCTGCATGCAGCGTCGCGCTACGGCTGTCGCGTGACGACCACCACGATCTCGCGCGAGCAGTACACGTTGGCCACCGCACGCGTGGCCGAAGCAGGTCTGCAGGATCGTGTCACCGTACTGCAGCAGGACTACCGCGACCTGAGCGGCCAGTACGACAAGCTGGTCTCCATCGAGATGGTCGAGGCGATCGGCGCGGCCAACCTGCCCGGCTACTTCGCCGCCATCGGCCGGCTGCTGAGGCCTGACGGACTTGCGCTGCTGCAGGCCATCACGATCGAAGACCATCGCTACGCCCAGGCCCTGCGCGCCGTGGATTTCATCAAGCGGCATGTGTTCCCGGGTTCCTTCATCCCGTCGATTGCGGCGCTGGTCGCGGCCAAATCGCGCAGCAGCGACCTCGCATTGGTTCATCTCGAGGACTTTGGCGCCTCCTACGCGCGAACCTTGCACGCCTGGCGCGAGCGCTTCCTGCAGCAGCGCGATGCGGTGCTCGCGCAAGGCTTCGACGAACCGTTCCTGCGCCTGTGGGAGTTCTATCTCGCCTACTGCGAGGGCGGCTTCCTCGAACGCTCCATCGGCGTCGCACAACTGTTGCTCGCGCGGCCCGACTGCCGCACCGCGGAATACCTGACCGGCCTCGGCCGGCTGGAAGGCTGAGATGAAAACGTCGACCCTGCGGGGACTCGCATGAACGCCGCGGTCGCGATGGCCATCGTCTGGCTTATGGCCGCAATCGCGCAGACGGCTGGGTGGTTCTGGCAGCAGCGTGAACGCAACGCCGGCATCGTCGATGTGATCTGGGCCGCCGGTGTCGGCGGCGCGGCGATCGTGCTTGCCTTACTCGGCGATGGCGCAATCTGGCCGCGTATCACGCTCGCGCTGCTCGGCGGCGCCTGGGGACTGCGTCTGGCCGCGCATCTGTGGCGGCGCGTCCGCGGTGAAGACGAGGACGGCCGCTACGCCCACCTGCGCAGCCTCTGGGGCGACGGCGCGCTCCGCTGGTTCCTGTTCTTCCAGTTCCAGGCGCTGCTCGTGGTCGCGTTCGCGCTTCCCTTCCTCGCTGTGGCACGCAATCCCGTCGACGGCCCGAGCCTGGCCTGGGGCGCGGCACTGCTGGTGTGGGTGCTCGCAGTCATCGGCGAGGCGATCGCCGATGCCCAGTTGCACCGCTTCCGTGCCGATCCGGCGAACCGCGGCCGCACCTGCCGCGACGGACTGTGGCGCTATTCGCGTCACCCGAATTACTTTTTCGAATGGTTGCATTGGTTCGCTTATGTACTCCTCGCGGTCGGCTCGCCGATCGCGTGGCTGGCCTGGAGCGGACCAGTCGTCATGTACGTGTTCCTGCGCTGGGTCAGCGGCATCCCGTATACCGAGGCGCAGTCCCTGCGCACGCGCGGCGAGGACTATCGCGACTATCAGCGCCGTACGCCGATGCTGTTTCCCTGGTTTCCCCGGAGCGACGATGAACACCGATAGCGCCTTGCTCGAACTTCCCACGGAGCAGGCCGCACCCGGCCTGCTCGGCCTGGCCGAACGGGGTCTCATCCCCGACGCGCTGCTGCGGCTGGGCATACGCCGCCTCTGCGCGCGGCGCCTGCGTGACGAATCCGCCGGCGGCCCGGCGCGGCAGGAACAACGCTTCCAGGCGCTGCTCGCGCAACTTCGCGAAAGTCCGGTCGCTATCCACACCGACGCTGCCAATCGCCAGCATTACGAATTGCCGCCGATGTTCTTCGCGCGCTGCCTCGGGCCGCGGCTGAAGTATTCCTCGTGCTATTACCCGGACGGCAGCGAAACCCTGGCCGAAGCCGAGGAGGCCATGCTCACGCTGTACGCCGAACGTGCGCTTCTCGCCGACGGTCAGGACATTCTCGAACTCGGCTGCGGCTGGGGCTCACTGACGCTGTGGATGGCCGAGCGCTTTCCGAATGCGCGCATCACAGCGGTATCGAACTCGCGTCCGCAGCGCGAATACATCGAGGCACGCTGCGCCGCGCGCAACCTGCACAACGTACGCGTGCTGACCCAGGACGTGAACCGGCTCGATCTTGGCGCGGCCGCGTTCGATCGCTGCGTGTCGGTGGAAATGTTCGAACACCTGCGCAACTACCGCACCCTGCTGGCGCGCATCTCGCGCTGGCTGCGCCGCGACGGCTGCCTGTTCGTGCACATCTTCTGTCACCGCACCCTGCTCTATCCGTTCGAGACCCAGGGCGACGACAACTGGATGGGCCGGCATTTCTTCACCGGCGGACTGATGCCCTCAGCGGAAACCCTGGCCTGGTTCCAGGAATCGCTGACCCTCGACGAGCGCTGGCTGCTCAGCGGCCAGCACTACGAACGCACGGCAAACCATTGGCTCGAAGCGCAGGACAGCCAGCGCGACGCGCTGCTGCCGCTGTTCCGGCAGACCTACGGCGCCGCCGCCGACCTGTGGTTCCAGCGCTGGCGCATGTTCTGGATGGCCTGCGCCGAGCTGTTCGGCTATGCCGGTGGCAGCGAGTGGCTGGTCGCGCACTACCGCTTCCGGCCGGTGGCGCACACATGAAGGCTCTCGCCGCAACCCTCGCCCTGATCGCGCTCGGCGGCTGCGCCGCGAGCGGCGACATCCGTCAACCGATTCCGACGCAACACGTCGCCGCACCACAGACTGCGCAGCGTCTCGTCGTCGTGCTGCCGGGACGCGCGGACGATCTCGTCGCGCTGCAACGCAGCGGCATCGCCGCGGCGATCCAGTCGGCCTGGCCGGACGCCGACGTGATTCTCGCCGCGCTGACCTTGCCGTATTACCGTGCCGGCGATGCGCCGCAGCGCCTGCACAGCGAAATCATGCAGCCGGCTCGCCTGCAGGGTTATCGATCGATCTGGCTGGCTGGCGCCTCGATGGGCGGTATGGGCACCCTGCTCTACGACGCGGCCTTTCCGGGCGCCGTCGACGGACTCGTCCTCTTCGCGCCGTATCTGGGCGATACCTCGCTGCTGCGGGAGATCCGCGACGCCGGCGGTGTGGCCCGCTGGCAACCCGGACCGCCGCAACCTGTCAACGCCGACACCTGGCAGCGTGAGCTGTGGCGACATCTGCAGACGTGGACTTCGCAACCCGCGCAGGCGCAGCGCGTCTGGCTGACCTACGGCGACACTGATCGGCTGCGCGACGCGATGCCACTGCTCGAGAGGGTAGTGCCGCCTACGCAAGTCCTGCGGCGCGAAGGTGGTCATGCGTGGAGCGTCTGGTCGGCTGCCGCCGTCGACGTTTTCCACGCGATCGACGCAAAGAGCGCCGCAAAACCGTGAACTTGCCGCGATGCGCTGCGGGGCTGCCGATCATGGCAACCCGGCAGTGATCCTGTGCGTACGGCTCAGAAGCGGAAGTTGGCCGTCAGGCGCACGCTGTCGAGCTTGATCTCGTCGTCGCTGCGACGGAAGTCCGTGCCCGCGGCGTTGACGAGGATGAACGGGTTGGTCGCCGGAGCCGGCCCCTGCGCACGCACGCGCGCATCTTCGTCATCGAGCCGGCTATGCAGGTATTCCACGCCGAGCGAGAATCTCTCGGTCAGGCGCCGCTCGTAGCCGACGCCGAGCTGATAGCCGTCCGCGTCGCTGCCGCCGCTGTTGACGAACGTATTGGCCGTATTGCTGGTCGAGAAATAGTTATCGACGCTCGCACGCGCGTAGCCGGCCGTGCCATAGACGAGATTGTTGCCGTCGCCGAACGACATGCCGAGACGACCACGCACGGCCAGCGTGTCATCGACCTTGCGCAGCATCGTGTAGAACGCCGGCGTCGTGCTGAACGCGGAAACCGCGTCGCGATAGTCGGCCATGCCATATTCGACGAGCACACCGAAAACGAGGTTGCCGGACTGCCAGTCGTAGCCGCCGCGGATGCCGTAGTCGCCACCGCTGCCGTTGTCGCTGCAGCCACCTGCGGGCGTGCGATCTCCTGCAGCACCATCGCAAAAGCCCGGCGAGAACGCATTCGCGCCGGCTGCCGTGTTCACGCTGTCGCCGAAACCGCCGTCGAGATTCGTGTCGAACTGCACGCTGTCGCCGCTATCGTCCGGGTCCATCATGGCGCCGGCGTAGCCGCCGACATAACCGCCGGTCCAGTCCTGCGCCGCAGCAGAACCGCAGACGACCAGCAACAGCGCTGCAGCAAGCGGATGTATGCGCATAGTGTTTCTCCTTATTTCGGGTTGGCGAATTTTACGTACTGTCCACTATTACCATTACGCCACTTGTCAGCAACCAAGCGCGGCAGCGAAACACCGCATCGTTGCCGACGCGTAAGGGAAATCCCGGATGCGCCTGTGAAAGCGACGTCAACAGAACGCCTGCTTTGCGCAACCGGAAGGTGTATACGCAGCCGATGTGCAGATAGATGCAGTGCGCTGCAGACATCTCCGACGAGATCGCGAGCTTTCGTGGCGGACCAATAACGAAGTGGCGGTGACGCCGCTCGACAGCCGTTCCGCAACGTCTGTCACCGCGCCGTTGCGACCCTGTCGGACCGAGCGCTAGCGTGCGCATCCGTCAGCGTCCAAGGACTCGCATGAACCACACAATGGTGTTTTTGATCCGATGTGCGCTCTGCGCACTGCTGCCAGGAACACTGCTTGGCCAGGTGCCGACCGAATCGATCTTCCGCGACGGCTTCGAGCAAACGAGCCTGTTCTTCAGTGATTGTCAGGCAGGCGCGGCACCCGGATGCGTGGCGGGAAACAACGCCAACCCCGGTTCGATCGCAGCACCGAAACGTGATCTGACGGGCATGAATATCAACAACCTGCCGGCCGGCACCCGCCTGCGCTTTTTCCGCGGGGGCGCGTGGAACTGGACAAATCTGCGACTGGAAAATTCCTTCGCCACCGCAGCCAATCCGCTCAGTTTCGAAGCCTTCGGCGAAGGCCCGCGACCGTTGTTCAATGCGCCCAATATCGGTTCAGGCGCGATCGACTTCGGGGAATACAACAACACCAGCAACGATGGCGGCTACGTCTTCCGCGGCCTCAAGTTCGATGGGCAAGGATCGAGCGCGCATGCGTTCTTCCTGATCCACAACCTGCATCACGTCACCATCGACGACTGCGAACTCACCGGGTTCTACATCGCGATACATGCCCAGGCACGTGCGCCGCACAGCCTGCGCAATATCGTGATCCGCAACAACCAGATCGTGCGCAACAGCGGCATGGGAATCCTGGGGCAGCTCCGCGACTCGCTGATCGAAGGCAACACCTTCGGCGGCAACAACGCGAGCGGATCCGGTTTCGACCATGGAACCTACCTGTCCGGCGCAGATGGCGTCAGTGGCATGAGCGTCACCCTGCGCAACAACCTCTACCTTCGCAACTCGCTGATCAACGGCGTCTGTACCGGCGGCAACATGACATTCCATGGCCAGATGGATGGCGTCCTGATCGAAGGCAATACCATCGAGCAGGACGCCGCCGCCGAGGGCTGCTGGCTCATGTCGATCACCCAGGGGAGCACCGCCGCGGAATGGTTCCGGAACTTCGTCGTGCGCGGCAACACCCTCGTCAACGGCGGCAACACCGTCATCGCCGTGCAGTCGGCACCGGGAATCCTCATCGAGGACAACCGCATCTTCAACACGCAGACCGCCTACCAGACCGGTATCGGCGTCGGCAGCACCGAGTACCAGAACGGCGACGTGCCGGACGGCAACGCCATCGTTCGCAACAACATCGGCTGCTACCCGACACCCGGACACCAGAGCGTCCTGGTGCGTGTCATCGCCCCCGACTCGACGGTAACCAACAACATCAGCTACTCCGGCGCGGCTGCGACTGCGACTGCGGCTCCCTGCTTGCGGTAAGCGGAACGTGTCAAGCAGCCTGAGACAGCGTTTGTTGGAAACGCTGCTGCCGACCGGCCAGCTGGTGAGTTTATCGGGGCGATAACTATTCTGACGCGGGGGGATACCACACTCACATCCGCACTCTCCGGTGGCAGCAACCGGGTGGTGACCTCGCCCGACGGGTCGGTGTTCATGATTGGATCGGCAGCAACGTACGTGTACTTATGAAGGCTATGTGGGTCATTGCCAAACCCGGCAAACGGGTCTACCTGCGTAAAAAGCCCGTTCCCCGGATTCATGTACCTGGCCGCAGGTAATAGAACCCGACTTCCTCGATGACCTGCGCATAGGGCTGGTTTGCGCGTTCTGATTTGCGCTGTGTTTACGACGGCGATGCAATCAACGCAGAGAAATCGGGAAATTGTCCGCATAAAACCGTAATAAGGCCTGACGAGTTCTGCGGGGTTTGTGGTACTACAAAACGAGAATAGTTTGACGATCGCCAGCTAACACTTTCGTCGCCATAGAGCCATTGGAAAAACCTCTCCGCAACCTCTTCCCCCCATCGTTGCGCTTCAAGTTCATTTTCCGCTTCTATGCAAAAGCACGCGCTGCTTTCATCGTCCCATCCGTGCTCATTGTTGTTCCGCAACTGAATCGCAGTCTCGTATCCAAAGATGAAAACGTGAATCATTGGCTTGGCAACCTCGGCGGTACGTTGGTACCAGTTGGAGGCAACGGTGGGGTCTGGCTACCAGCCCGATGAGCTATGGCCTCTCCCCACGTAGTTGCCCCCCAAACCTTAACGCTTACGGCGCTGACGACTGACGCCAACAAAAAGCCCAGCAATCGCGGGGCTTTCTGTTGGACCGAATGCGCAAGTACAGGGCAAGACTTACCACCGAAAATCAATCGAAAAACATCTCACGGTAGCGCGGGAGTTTTCCGAGGAGTGGTTGTCCTCATTCTCGTTGCGGGACTTTTCCGATACGCGAGCGATTTACCGGCGTGCTGATCTACGCTCTCAACTCGTACACTCGCACAAACTCATCCAAGTGAGCGAAAAAAATATCCAGCCCCCTCTCCGGCGATTCTGCGCTAGATTGAATTGCCTCCGCCCAACCGCAGCCGGGGGAATAGCGAACATGTCCACGCATAGCAATCCAAGCACCAAAGTCAGGATTGTCCCTGAGGAGAAAATTTTGCGGAGCGCCAGTAACTAGGCGCGACGCTGCAACTCCCGACAGAAAATTCTCTAAAGATTGAACACTAAGCGAACCCAACCACATTCCGGGCCTTCTACGTACCAAATCGAGCACAGCGAGAACATGCGCGTCCTCATCACTTTCCGTGGATACAGCCATTGAAATCTCCTGTCATTTCCTCAGGCCGGACTTCCACACCGATACCATCATTCACACCAGTGTCATCCGCCCACTCCGAATAAGGGATTCCTCCAGGGTTGAAGTTGTCGAATACTAACTCTGCTACCTGAACGGCGAAATGGTTCTGATTCGAATGGCACTTACTTAACACGCACCGGATGACCCTGCGCGCGAACGATTTCCCGCGCAGCGGGCCGCGGTAGCATCAGCAATTTGTAGGGTTTCGGTCGTCGCTTCACCACGCGTGGCTCGATGCGGCCGGGTCTTCGTCCCACACGTCGCTGCGCGATAAGCACCAGCAGCACACTGAGTTTTCGATCGGGGTTTGGGTGGATTGCACGCCATGCCAACCAGAGCTGCACGGTGTGCTTGAAGCTCAACTGTCGTGGTGCCCCCCCGCGTCAGAATAGTTGTCGCCCCGATAAACTCACCAAGCTGGGGCGAAG